>NZ_JBNUPE010000005.1:0-151205 GCF_050409585.1 Facklamia sp. P9177 | reverse complement strand
CATAGGCTAACAAATAATCCTTAGAGTTTATTATTTGAACCTTTCCTTGATTGACTAGAAAGCTAACTCGATCACCAGGAGCAATTCCCATAAGATCCCTTACTGCCTTTGGAATCGTCACCTGTCCCTTAGCCATTACCTTTGCATTTTCAATAAAATTATCCATTAGATCCCTCCTACTTTTCCTACTTTTAATTATACTGAATATATAACAAAAAAAACAAGAAGGTCTTATTGTTCATTAGCTTTATTTTTTCTTGTTTAACTATCTCATTTACTATGACTTCCAATACATCTACCACAATTGAATTACCAGCTTGTTTATATAAAATACTTGAAGTGCATTTTTTCTTCTTGGATGGGTCTTTTCAAGTATATCTATATCCTTATCATCAAATCCCATTAATCTTAAACATTCTCTTTCTGTTAAATACCTAAATTTTCCCTCCTATCCTTTTCATCATTTATTATAGAGGATAGTGGGACATTTTGATTTGTGTTCTCTTGAGACATTATCATTTACGTTTAACACATAATTTTTTTAATGTTTATTTTCCTATTGACAATTCCTTTGATTCATTTTATACTCTTAACAATTTGAAACGATCGCTTTAAACATGTTCAGAGAAGCATGAAAGAAGATCCACACCCTGAGTATGCCTTTGGGCATGCTTTTATGGATATATCTTTTATGCCTAACCGAATATGTGGTTAGGCGTTTTTTATTAGAAAGGTGGACTTTATGGAACTCAATCCTCAACTACCCATTATTGCGCTTGATTTTGCCAGTGATCAAGAAATCTTAGACTTTTTAAAGCTTTTACCCCAAGGTCCCCATAATATAAAAATCGGCATGGAAGTTTTCTATTTGGGAGGCCCTCAACTTTTAGAAACCATTTCCAGTCAGGGTCATGCTGTTTTTCTTGACCTTAAACTCCATGACATCCCTAACACCGTGATGAGATCCATGCGAATTCTCGCTCAATTGGATGTAGCCATGGTTAATGTCCATGCGGCAGGTGGACTTAAAATGATGGAAGCAGCCAAAGAAGGTCTGATACAAGGGACACCTTCTGGTCAAAAAGAACCCCTTTTGATTGCAGTCACTCAACTGACTTCTACTTCTAACCAACAAGTGGAAGAAGAACAACTGATTACTGCCGGTTTAGAAACTTCAACCTTACACTATGCCAAATTAAGTCACCAAGCAGGCCTTGACGGTGTAGTTTGCTCACCCCATGAAGCTAAGGCGATCAAAGAGGTCACTCATACTAACTTCCTAACGATTACACCAGGAATACGCCCACAAACGATAAATCGTACGGATGACCAGCACCGTATCGCTGATGTCCAAACTGCTGTTAAAAATCTCAGTGATTATCTCGTGATTGGTCGTCCAATTACCCAGGCAGATAATCCAAAAGCGGCTTACATGGACATAGTTAAAAAAATAGCTGAAGCACAAAAATTATTAAAATAGGAGGTCATCATGGAAAACGTTCATCAAACCAGCAGTAAAGAAAAGATTGCTAATATCCTCTTGGATATTGAAGCAGTTAAAATCAGCTTAGATCCCCCTTTTACCTGGTCAAGCGGTTTAAAATCACCCATTTATTGTGATAACCGCCTAATTATTAGCCATCCGCAAAGCCGGCAGCTTTTAATTGAAGCTATGGTAGCAGCCGTTAAAGAAAACTTTGCACAGGTCGAAGTGATCGCGGGTACAGCTACTGCTGGTATTCCTCACGCTGCTTTCTTGGCACAAGAATTAAACTTACCAATGATTTATGTGCGGTCTAGTCCTAAAGGACACGGCATGCACAATCAAATTGAAGGCCACTTAAATCCAGGACAAAAAGTCCTAATGATTGAAGACTTGATTTCAACCGGTGGGAGCGTCATTAAAGCGGCTCACGCCGTTCAAAATGCTGGTGGTCAAGTGATTGGGGCCCTAGCTATCTTTAATTACTTATTAGATGCCGGTCGTCAAAATTTTGCTAAAGAATCTTTCCCGCTAGTCACCTTGAGTGATTATGCCACTCTGATCGATACGGTTACCCAAAAACCTGATTTTGCAAGTCATAAGCAAAGCTTAGCCAATTGGTACAAAGATCCTCAAGCTTGGAGTCAAGCTTTTAACTAAAGTCAAAATATTAATTAAAAAAGTCCGTGAACTTTTATTAAGGAGAGTTGTTATGAAAACTATAAATTATGATCGTCGTGCCCTCATTACTTCAATGATTGCCTCTGGTTTAGATGATGTCAATGTGATGTTTTTGGCCTTTTCCCTATCCTCTATTATTGCTGATTTGAATATTTCCTCTACTCAAGCCGGTTGGATTGGAACCATTACTAACTTCGGAATGCTGTTTGGGGGACTTGTCTTTGGGGTCTTAGCAGACCGCTATAACAAATATAAAGTATTAAAATGGACCGTCGCAATTTTTTCTGTAGCCACAGCCCTTATCTTCTTTAGTCAAAGCATCAATAGCCTTTTAGCTTTACGCTTCTTAGCTGGTATTGGAGTTGGTGGTGAGTACGGTGTTGCCTTAGCAATCATGGCGGGTATTGTACCAAGCAACAAAATGGGTCGTATCTCCTCACTGAATGGTGTCATGGGACAAATCGGTTCGATTACATCCGCTGTTTTAGCCAGCTTAATTGCACCCATCTTTGGTTGGAGAGGACTTTTCGCTCTAGGTGTTCTGCCGTTAATCTTAGTGGCTTATATGCACTTTATGATTAAAGAAGATCAAATCACTGATCGTGGTAGCCAGAAAGTCGACCGTCAACAAGCAGGTAAAATCTCTGACCTCTTCAAAACACCTGCTCTAGCCCATCAAACCATTGCTTTAATGGTGATGACTTCTGTTCAAATTGCTGGTTACTTTGGAATGATGAACTGGTTACCAACTATGATGCAAGGTAAATTAGGGATCAGCCTGGGTAACTCTAACCTTTGGATGATTACTACTATTGTAGGAATGTCGATCGGTATGTTAGTCTTCGGTTATTTTCTAGATATGTTTGGTCCACGTTTAGTTTATGGCATTTTCCTCATCCTATCAGCTATCTCGGTTTTCGCTTTTACTTATGTCCATTCTGCCTTAAGCCTTTTACTTGGCGGTGCTTTAATGGGCTTCTTTGTTAATGGAATGTTTGCCGGCTATGGCGCTATGGTTACGCGCTTATACCCCCTTCAAGTCAGAGCAGTAGCTAATAACATCATTTTAAATGTTGGTCGTGCAATCGGTGGTTTCTCTTCTCTCATCATTGGAATGATTTTAGAAAACTATGCGATGCGTGCAGTTATGTTTTTCCTAGCCAGTCTATATATTATATCCTTCTGCTTTATGATTTCGATTAAAAACCTCAAGCAAGAGAGATATCAAACCATCCATACAAACAGCCCTGCACTTGAACCAGCTAAAGTTTAAGACAATTTAGTAAAGCCCTCGACTTAAAGCGTCGAGGGCCATTAAATTTTACCAATTAAAAAGGTTCAGCCTTAAAGACTGAACCCCAAGTGGTAAATTTACTCACCAATTGTATGATAGCGTTGGAAAATTTTCTTTAAAGGGAAATATAAAACTGGCACTAAAATTGCTGTAACAAGTCCTGTAAAAAGACTGGCTGGCATGGCTGAAATCGCCATCGCAATTGCTGCAGAAGATGTGGCTCCTAAGATCATTTGATTGATAATATGCTTACCAAAGATTAATACAATCTTAGTTAATGCTCCTACGATTCCTAATGTCACAATATGACTCATACTATCCTTTTTATGGAAGAATTTATTATATATGAATGAGACCATAATCAAAACCAAGAGGTTTTCTAAAAGGGTAAAATGAACGACATAGAAATAACCATTCAAGCTATCAAAGAGGAAAAGCCCTATTAAAGCAGCAGCCGTACCACGTTTGAACCCCATTAGTAAAACTGCTAAAATCACCAAGGCATTCCCTGGATGAACAAAAGAATTAGAGATGGCGGATGGCATCGGGACACGGATAAAGGTAATCGCAGCGATGATTAAAGCAGCATAAATCCCGATTTGAACATACTTAAACGTTTTGTTATTTGACATAGTAACTTCCTTCTTCTTGCGTATTTTAATCAATTGTTTTATAAATTAAAGGTAATTCTTTGGCTGTATCAGCGATTTGAATAGCTTGGTCTAGTCGCTTCAAGCAGTCATCAATATCTTCCCGATTGGAATGGATGATTGCGAGTGGATCTCCTTCTTGAACAGGATCTCCTACCTTAGCTTTTAAGACAATTCCTACTACTGGATCAATTTCATCTTCTTTAACCGCACGACCCGCTCCTAAAACCATCGCTGCTTCACCCACTAAATCGGCTACCCAGTGACTAACTACACCTGATTTTTTAGCTAAATACGGAATTTGATACTTGGCTTTACCTAATTGTTCCGGATTATCAATGAATGAAGCATCTCCTCCTTGAATCTCAATAAATTCACGGAATTTTTCTAAGGCTGCTCCTGAGTCAATCTGCGCTTGCAACATTTCAATACCTTCTGGCAAACTTTTTACTTTCTCAGCAGACAAGAGCATTTGTGCTCCAAGATTCAGACAAAGCTCTGTTAGATCTTGCGGACCTTTACCTTTTAAGGTTTCCACAGCTTCATTGACCTCTAAGGTATTACCAATTGCAAAGCCTAATGGCTGATCCATATTAGATAAGATGGCTACTGTTTTACGACCTAAATGATTGCCTATTTCAACCATGGTGTTGGCCAACTCTTCGGCCATCTCGATTGTCTTCATAAAGGCGCCATCGCCTACTTTTACATCTAGGACAATTGCATCAGCACCCGAAGCAATTTTCTTAGACATAATGGAAGATGCAATTAAAGGAATAGACTGGACAGTAGAAGTGACATCTCTTAAAGCATACAGCTTTTTATCAGCTGGGGTTAAATCGCCAGTTTGTCCGACCACGGCCACTTGGTGTTGGTTTACTTGAGCAATAAAGGCAGCTTCAGCGATTTCAAAATTAAAGCCCTTGATTGTTTCAAGTTTATCCAGCGTACCGCCCGTATGGCCTAAACCACGCCCTGACATCTTAGCCACCGGAACACCACAAGAAGCTACTAAGGGAGCTAGGACTAGAGTGGTTGTATCTCCAACTCCTCCGGTCGAATGTTTATCTACTTTGATGCCTTTGATAGCAGAGAGATCGATCTGATCGCCTGATTCAACCATAGCCATGGTCAAATAACTAACTTCTTTAGCATTCATGCCATTAAAGTAAACTGCCATATTCAAGGCGGCCATTTGGTAATCAGGAATTTCTCCCTTAGTAAATCCGTTAATAATATATTGGATTTCAGCTTGGGTCAATGCTTGATTTTCTTGTTTTTTATGGATTAAATCTACCATTCTCATACTTCATCATCCTTAATATTGTCTAATTTACTTCACCACTACGTTCGATTTTAATAATTTCTCCATCAGCTTGGGCAACCAGAATGATATCGGCATAATTTAAGAAAAGGCCATGCTCAACTACTCCAACCTTAGACTTAATCTCGGCTGCCAACACTTGGGGATTAGGAATCTCTTCTAAATGGAGGTCAATGATATAATTGCCGGAATCGGTAATGAAAAGCCTGTCATCTTCAATTTTTCTAAAGCTTGGTTTCATCCCAGCGCTTTTAAAAGCATCATAAACTTTCCATGAGCCAAAGCGAACTACTTCTACTGGAAGAGGAAATTTCCCTAATTGGTTAACTAATTTACTCTCATCCATAATCCAAATAATCTTATCACTGTTTTCAGCAATAATTTTTTCATGCAAAAGCGCACCACCACCGCCTTTAATACCGGCGAATTGACGAGTTGTTTCGTCCGCTCCATCTACTAACAGATCGATGCGATTGACATCTTCAATTTCTTTTAAGGGTAAGCCTAATTTTAAAGCCTGTTCAGAAGAGCGATCAGAAGTAGAGACTGTTAAAATATTATTGAGTTCTCCTGCTTGGAAACGGCGTCCTAGCTCTTCAATAAACCAATATGCCGTTGAGCCAGTCCCTAATCCGACCACCATACCATCTTCAACATAAGAGGCTGCATATTTGCCCACTCGTTTTTTTGCTTCTTCCATCTTATTCGATTCCTCCATTATCCAATGTATTGTACAATTTCACGTATATACTCTACCATATTCGCTATTTGCTTTAAATCCTCTTTTTCAGCCGTTCCTCCATGATAATCCAACAAATGCCATTCCTCGGGGCCCAAAATCACATCATCCAGGCTAGTGCCTGGTTGACGCTTCATTCTTTTGGAAGCTAAGTACATTAAAGAAAAGCGCTTAGAGGCAATTCGACCACGATAATGAAAGGTTGCTAATTGTTGATAGACTCTAGCTGTAAAGGTTTCTTTTAATAGTTTCGTAAAGTTGGTAAGATTTGGGGTAGAAATGCCCACAGTGAATAAGACCCAACTCGGTTCGCGGTAGCGATTCATCAACTGATTAATCAAAGTCGACTTAAAAATCCTTCCGGAGAAAACAAAGGTGCCTACAATAATTAAATCATAGTGGTTCAAAGTAGTTCGATCAACCTCACTTAAAGCTACCATCGGAAAGTCAAAGACTCTTTGGAGGGCTCTAGCATAAATTAAGGTAGATCCATAAGGTGATTCATAAATAATTAAACTTTTCATATATTCCCCCCTCTATACCTATTACTTTAGCTATTATAGCACAGTTTAAGACAATGTGTTAATCGCTTACAAGATTATATTAATGATTCTTTCGCATCTTTCCTCATTTTTGATATACTAGAATTATTAATCCGATAAAGGAGGCAATTGAATGCCACAAACAATCCACTTAGAGTGTCCAGTATGCCAAGCTAAGCAGGAACATATCATCGAAACTGCTATCAATAGTCAAAAACACCCCGAATTAAAACAACAACTATTAGAAGGTCAGCTTCTAGCCTTTGAATGCGATCAATGTGGGGCCAAAAGACAAATAGAAACTCAAATTCTCTATCATGATCCAAAACTCAAGCTTTTGATATATTTAGCACCTAATTTTAAAGAAAATCGCGAAAAAATATTAAAAGGTCTTAGCTTAATGACAGCTGAGGAAGGGATTGATATTAGTGATTATCATTTAAGAGTTGTAACTTCAGCCCCTCAACTGATTGAAAAAATCCAGATTTTTGATCGAGGATTTAATGATCAGGTAATGGAAGTTGTAAAAGTATTAACAGATGGCCTATTTGCTCAACAAGAACCGAATCGAAAAGTACTTAACCGCTTCTTTATTCACAAAGATAATCAAGATAAATTCCTTTATCTTACAGAAGATGAGCAGCTTATGGTTGATTACCATCCATCGCTTACAGACTTCATTCTTGATAAGTTTGCTAAAGAATTAAAAAACGATTATCTCGGGCAATTTATTATGGTGGACTATGAATGGGCAAGCAATATTGCCAATCACCAACCCGGACCAGGTCAGCCAATGTTAGATGAAGAATAGGTCTTATCACCATTCCCCAACAATTTACACACTCAAATCAAGAACAGCCTACACAAGCATGTGCAGGCTGTTCTTTTATATTATCAGACTCATTTTTAAATAATTATCCTAGTCATCTTCTTCAAAAAGCTTCTCTTCTCTCACCAAATATATAGGTCGTCGTTTATCTTCGGTAAAAATTTTAGAAATGTACTTGCCAATAATACCTAAGCATAAAAATTGAAAGCCACCCATAAATAATATTAATAAGGCCAAGAGACTGATCGCAGAAGCGCTTACTTGATAAAGTAAAAAAGCCACTAGTAAGTAGATACCCCAAACCAAAGCTGTGCCAATACTGAAAAGACCTAAGAAACTAGCAATTGTTAATGGAAAGTCCGAAAAAGAAATTAAGCCATCGATAGCATAATCGAACAAACTTCTAAATGACCATGAGGATTGACCAGCAATGCGTTTAATATTAGGGTATTCTAAATATTTCACTTTAAAACCAACCCATGAGAAAATCCCTTTTGAAAAGCGATTATACTCACCCATAGATACAACGGCATCTACGACTTGTGCCTTCATCAAACGATAATCTCGCGTACCTTCTGCTAACTCAAGGCGCGAAATTAAATTATTCAATTTGTAAAAAAGGCGGGCAAAAAAAGAACGAACAACTGGTTCGCCTTCTCTAGAAGTCCTTCTGGTTGCTACCACATCGACATTTGGATCTAGAATCATTCGATACATATCTACTAACATCATCGGTGGATCTTGTAAATCCGCATCCATAATTGCAACATACTCACCTTTGGCGTGTTTCAAGCCGGCATAAAGACCTGCTTCTTTACCAAAATTGCGTGAAAAAGATAGGTATTCAATGCTGTCTGGATATTGCTGAACCACTTCTTTAATAGCATTTAGGGTTTGATCGGTTGACCCATCATCTATTAATAGTAATTCAATTTCAACTTCTTTTAGGTCTTTTTGAACTTTTAAAATTGCCTCAATAAACGGCTGGATTGTCTTTTGTTCATTATAACAAGGAACAACAACAGTCATTACATTTTTTCTAACCAAAAAGATTCCTCATTTCTTAATACTTGCTAATTAAATTTGCAAGTCACTTGTCCTATTATTATATATCAAATTCACATCAAACTGTCTATTATTAAAATTTTTTCATAAAACAGTCGATCCCACGGTGCCCTTTTAAAAAAATAAACTTAAACACCCATAAATAAATTAGTGTTTAAGTTTATTGTTAAAGATTAAAACCATCTTAATTGCTAAGAACAGTTAGATGTTTTTAAGTGATGGCTGACTCAACTCTTTGGCTTCAATGGAATACTCGAACAACCACTCGCACTTGGGTATGGGGTCAGCCAATTTAAATACTAAGATCCACTCACCTGATGGAAGAATGCCTGGACGTGTTCCACTGCTTGATTCTAACTCATCAAGACTTAGAATAATCCGTCGACCTTGACAAACATTTTGAATATCGATTCTTAAATTATAGTGTGAATCATAAGCCATTAATGAGTCAATCGCATAATCCCCCAGATAGGTATTGAATTCAAACACTAAATAACTAATAGTAGCTGGAAGCTCTAAGCGTTCAATGATAAAAGAAGCTGATGGGTCTTCATAATCTTTAATAGTTAACCGCTTATTAACAAGTTGCAAAACGATCTCTCCCTTCCAATCATAAATCCTTAATAAGTTTAACCGTTGATTATGAATTTTGTAGCCTATTTACTGTTAAGTTTATGTAAATTTATACTCTCAATAAAGAATTAACGCGGTTCTAATTTAATACGTAAATATTCATCATTATATTCGATCAATTTTTCTTGACCAAGGTTACGATAAATTTCTAAATGATCAATAATTTCTTGCGGAGGATAAAAGGCCGGATCGGCAATTACTTCTGAATCCATTAAATCAATGGCATCCTTATTAGGGGTAGCGTATCCAATATATTCAGCATTTCTAGCTGCTATATCTGGGCGCATCAAGAAATCCATTAAAGCGTGTGCACCTTCGAGATTTTTTGCACCTTTAGGAATGGCCAAGGTATCAAACCAAATGTTAGACCCTTCTTTCGGAACCATATAGGCTAAATTTTCATTGTCATACATAGCCATGGCAGCTTCGCCTGAATAAGTAACGGCTATTGGGGCTTCTCCGATTGTCGCATACATTTTAATTTCATCTGCAAGTAAAGCCAGGATATTAGGCATTAATTGTTTCATCTTTTGAGTGGCCTTAGCAATAAGTTCACTATCTGTTTCATTAAGTGAATGCCCTTCTGATTGCAGACCAATCCCAATCACTTCACGGGCGCCATCAATTATCATAATCTTATTACGATATTCTTCTCGCCAAAGGTCATTCCAACTGGTAATTTCGTCTTCCGCAATTTGACTGCTATCATAAAGAATACCTAAAGTACCCCAAAAATATGGCACTGAATATTGATTGCCTCGATCAAAAGGCTGGTCCAGAATTTCTTCATCAATATGTTTGAGATTAGGTAAGCGTTTATGATCAATTTTTTCTAATAAATCCATTTCCATCATTGTTTCTACCATGTATTCACTCGGCCCAATTAAATCATAATTGGTACCAGCTTGTTGAATTTTTGTGAGCATGGCCTCATTAGAATCAAAGGTTTCATAAACTACCACATAACCCGTTTCTTCTTCAAACTCATCGATTAAATCAGGATCAATATAATCGCCCCAATTATAAAAATTGACAATATTACTCTCGCCCGTTAATCCTTGACTAGATTGTAGGTAGTAACGCCCAACAAACATCAAAGCCACTGCAAGTAGAATGGCAATCATTACTTTTACTAATGCTTTCATTACTAACCTCCTCTAGCTTGACGCATTTTAAGTGCTGCTTTTCGCTGTTCTCCGACCCTGAGCGTGTAATAGCCAAAGACTAAAAGTAAAGCTAACAAGAACATTAAAGTAGAGAGCGCATTAATTTCCAAGCTTACCCCTGTTCTAGCACGTGAATATACCTCAACTGATAACGTTGAGAAACCATTCCCAGTTATAAAGAAAGTAACAGCAAAATCATCTAAGGAATAGGTGAAAGCCATGAAGTAACCGGCTAAAACACCACTTTTAATGGAAGGTAAAATAATTCTTGATAGAATCTGATTCTGGTTGGCTCCCAAGTCTTGAGCCGCCGTAATCATGGCTGGATTCATTTCATAAAGTCTTGGCAAGACCATTAAAACCACTATCGGCACATTAAATGCAATATGTGATAACAAAACAGTGGTGAAGCCAAATTCAAACTTTAATAAGAATGAAAACATCAAGAGAAAGCTAGCTCCCATCATGACATCGGGTGTAACCATTAAGACTGAATTTAGATTAAGAATAGCTTGACGACTACGATTAGAACGATAGTAATAAATAGCTATCGCTCCTAGAGTGCCAATGATGGTTGCAATTAAAGCGGATAAAAGAGCGATAATAAAGGTGTTTAAGATGAAGGTCATCAGACGTTTATCTTCAAAAAGGGTTTGATAATGCTCTAGCGTAAAACCAGAAAAGTTAGTCATGTCTCCACCAGCATTAAAGGAATAAAACATTAAATAAATCAAAGGTGCGTACATTAATAAAAAGACAAACGCAATATAAAGGGTAGAACCCATTCTTTTTTTAGTTTTATGCATCTTGACCACCTCCTGCCTTAGAACGATCCCTAGTAGTAAATAGAATGATGAACATAATCAACATTAAAACTACACCGATGGTTGATCCCATCCCCCAATCCTGGGTAACTAAGAAATGCTGCTCAACAGCCGTACCTAAAGTGATTACACGGTTTCCTCCAATTAAGCGGGTAAGCATGAAAAGAGAAAGAGAAGGAATGAAGACCGCTTGGACACCCGAGCGCACTCCTCTCAGTGATAAAGGAAAAATCACACGCCGAATGATGGTCATCTTAGATGCTCCCAAGTCATAGGCCGCTTCTAATAGACTGGGTTGAATCTCATTGATTGAGTTGAAAATCGGCAAGAACATAAAAGGCAACTCAATATAAGCTGCTACTAGAAGGAAGGAAACATCAGTAAACAGCAACTGTTGTCTACCGAAACCAAGCGCTTCAAAAAAATTATTTAAAGGACCCGAATTACCTAAGATGCCTATGAAGGCATAGGTTTTAAGCAATAAATTAATCCATGTTGGTAAAATAATCAGCATCAACCACAAGTCTTTATTTTTGCTTTTAGAAAGAATATAAGCTAGTGGGTAGGCTAATAAAAAAGTGAATAAAGTTACAAGAAAGGCATACCAAAAGGAAGACAGAGTCATTCGGATATATTCCATTGAAGTGAAAAAATGCTGGTAGTTAGCTAGGGTAAATTGTCCATCAATGCCTATAAATGACCGTTGAAAAAGCACTAGTAAGGGAGTAATCACAAAGATGGCTAGCCATAAATAATAGGGGATAGCCAACAAATGAATATTAGTCTTCTTCATTTTCCCCCTCCTCATATTGCTCTAAACGAGCGTCAAATTCCTCCTCTGTTTCATTAAATCTCATAACATGAATTTCATCCGGACCAATTTGCAAACCGATTTTTTGTCCAATATCAACCTTCTCTGTTGTGTGAATCATCCATTCGTTTTGCTCATCATCATAGGCAATAATTTCATTGAACATCCCTCTAAAGAGCATAGTATCAACTGTTGCGTTAATCTGACCCTGATTAGGAGCAGTGATTTTTACATCTTCTGGTCGAATCACAACCTCTACTGCTTCGCCTTTAGGAATCCCTGCATCCTCACAATCGAATTCATGACCGACAAATTTAACCCGGTAATCAGCCATCATGGTTGCATCAATAATATTTGATTCTCCAATAAAGTCAGCAACGTATCGATTAATCGGCTCATCATAAATATCTGAAGGCGTACCCGATTGCACAATTTCTCCTCTATCCATAACAAAAATCCAATCAGACATAGCTAAAGCTTCTTCTTGATCATGTGTGACAAAAACGAAAGTAATCCCTAGACGCTGTTGTAATTCACGTAATTCATACTGCATATCGGTTCTTAATTTTAAGTCTAAAGCTGATAAGGGCTCATCTAAAAGTAGAACGTCCGGCTCATTGACCAGTGCGCGTGCAATCGCTACCCTTTGTTTTTGACCACCTGACATTTCATTAATATTTCGTTCTTCATACCCATCTAACCGCACCTGCTTAAGCGCAGCTTGAACTTTGTTTTTAATGATTTGTTTGTCAACATTTTTGACAGATAAACCAAAGGCAATATTATCAAAAACATTCATATGTGGAAAAAGTGCATAATCTTGAAAAACGGTATTAACTTTACGTTTATTAGCCGGAATGTTGGTTACTTCATTTCCTTCAATCGATACTGTCCCTTCACTTGCTTGAGTAAAGCCTGCGATAATTCTTAAAATTGTTGTTTTACCGCATCCTGATGGTCCAAGCAAAGTATAAAACTGTCCTTGTTCCAACTCCATATTAATATTTTTTAATACCATTTGATCATCAAAGTGCTTTGAAACGTTCTTTAACTCGACACTTAGTAATGCTTCACTCATGCTTGACACCCTCTTTTGTATTTTTTGAAGGAAACCTTCCGCCCGATTATATCATGTTATACTCACGCTTTGTAAGTTAGATTTTAAAATAAAAATCGACAAACATTAATATTCAGTAATCTATCTGTAAACATTAAAAAAGCCACATGTACACATGTGACTCCTAATCTATAAATAAATTATTCGACATCCTCACCAATAATACGGACTTCTGTTTCTAGATGTACTTGGTTCTTTTCCCAAATAGTTGCTTGGATAAAAGCAATTAAGTCAGTATAGTTTGTTGCCGTTGCATTATCCACATTGACAATAAAGCCTGCATGCTTCTTAGACACTTCAGCTCCACCGATACGATAGCCCTGTAGACCAGCATCTTGGATTAACTTCCCTGTATAATAACCTTCAGGTCTCTTGAAAACAGATCCACATGAAGGATATTCTAAAGGCTGCTTGGATTGGCGTAAATGTGTTAGATGATCCATTTCTTCTTCTATATGTGCAAAGTCACCAGCTTGCAATTTAAAACGAACAGATAAAATCAAATCATTTTGCTCTTGAAAAACAGAATGGCGATAAGAAAAATGACAGTCTGGATTTTTAAAGGTTTTAATTAAGCCATCACGACTGATTACATCGACTTCATCAATGACATCTTTGACTTCTCCGCCATAGGCCCCCGCATTCATATAAACAGCCCCACCGATCGAGCCTGGTATACCACAAGCAAACTCCAGGCCTGTAAGTGAATGTTCGAGCGCTAAGTGAGTTAGTTTAATCAATGACGCCCCTGATTCCGCTTCAAGGATGTTAGAATCGATGCGTCGCATCGACTTCATCTCAGTCATCATGATGACAACGCCACGAATGCCACCATCTTTTACTATTAAGTTGGAAGCATTACCTAAAACCGTTAAATCTAACGGCTGATTTTTTACATAGTTCACAATGGTTTCCACTTGAAAGCGATCATGAGGAAAGACCAAATAATCTGCCTTACCACCTGTTTTTGTATAAGTATATTTTGATAGAGGCTCATCTTTTAATATTTTGATGTTAGGAAATTTTTCTAGTAAATTCATTTTATTTTCCCCTTCAGTATAATCGTCATTCCATTCTAGTTAAAAGGATGTCACTTGTAAAGTGGCATCCTTTTATGTAAGCGATTTACGCAAGATTTTTTTCCATAGTATAGACATCGTAATAAAAATGACCATGTCTTAAACGCTGACTTAAAGTTCCTTTGATATCAAATCCAAACGATTTATAAAGTCGGACAGCCCGTTGATTTTCAGTGACCACTTCTAAAGTTAAAATTTTTAAATCAACTTTTTTGGCAAAATCAATTAATTCTTGCACAATCATTTTGCCAATACCATAGCCCCAATATTCTTTCACAATCGATACTCCTATTTCAGCGATATGGTCTTGCTTGTGACTTGAGAAATTAGCTAAATTACCGATTCCAATAACTTGATCGTCAACTTCAATAATTAATAATAATGATTTTTTAGCCAACAGGTAGTTTCGAATCAATTCTTTTTCTTGCTGAACATCCAGAGATAATCCTTCAGGTCCGGTTGTAAGATAATTGGTATCTTTACCGATATGTCTCATTAATCCTAAAATGGCGCGAGCATCTTTGACTTGGGCTTGACGAATTGACAGTTGAATCTCTTCTTCGACCATTTCGACTTGTTTTTCTTGGTCTGGATTTTCTCGATAAGACATTGTTTAATCGCCCCTTTCTATATGATCTCTAAACTTTTGAAAGATGATTTGATGCTTATTATCTGCTTGTGGCGATAAACTTATTTCTATTTGACGTTGGTTTTGATCCAATAATTTGAAAGCTATCTCTATATGACTTTTCGGTAAATAATCTGTAATAAATTGTGGCCATTCAACCAGACAAATAGACTGTTGATCGAAAAACAAATCAAAATCAACAGTATCCGCTCCACCTTCTTCTAAGCGATATGCATCAATATGGACCACTCGCTCAGCTACTTGCTGAAGTTCATATTCTTTAACTATGGTATAAGTCGGACTTTTAATGGCTCTATCAATTCCTAAAGAACGCCCAAAAGCCTGAGTAAAAGCTGTTTTCCCCGATCCCAATGGGCCTGAAAGCAAAATAAGACTTCCTGGTTGAATGACTTTAGCTAATATTTTAGCCAGGCTTTTTGTATCCTCTAAGTTATGACTTGTAAAGTTTATCATCTTTTTTCCCCATTCACTTGCTGATAGATTAAGTATAACGAAGATTCCGGCAAACATCGAATTATTTGACTTTAGAGGTGATTATTGCTAATTTTATAGTAATAGAAAACGAGGAGGTCAGTTGATGAAAAAAATACTACAAATATCCACAGCACTTATCTTAACCGTTTTTTTAGGCGCTTGCGATATGTTGCCTGGAAATGATAAAGCAAAGGTAGAAAATGCCCCTACCGAAGAGGTTACTACTAATGAAGAAGAAAAAACAGATACTACCATGGCTGCTGAAGAAACCACAATGGAAGAAACTACTGTTGAAACAGCTGCTAATGATGCTGAGGGACTAGAAGGTACTGCAACAATCATTATTAACCAAGAATCGGGAGCCCCTCTTGAATATGAAGTAAATAATATCGGTGGTGTGAGTGTTCTAGAGGCTATGTCTGCGATTGAAGAGTTAGAATTCAACTTCAATGAAGATGAAGGTGTTGTTGATATTATTGATGGTGTAGAAAATGACTACGCTCCAAACACTTGGGTGTATTTAATTAACAAGCAATTTGCCGAGCTGGGTGTTGTTTCTCAAAAATTAGAAGACGGTGATGAAATCGAATGGTATTATGGTACTATCGATGATATTCCTGTTACAATTATTCCAGCAGAATAATCAAAAAAGCTATTAAATGCTATAAATGTAAGAAAACCACTCTTCTGGAAGAGTGGTTTTAAATTGCCTTATTTTTTACGAACGAAGTAACCGGCGATGCCGAATAAAGTAAGGCTTATACTGTACATGACCAGCTGATCACTTTCCCCAGTGTTTGGAAGTGTATCCTTCGCTGAATCAGTGGCTTGAACTTGATGATCCTTTACGACTGGTTGTGAAGAAGGGCTATTGGATAAATGATTGTCTTCAGCCTGTTCTTCAATATTGCTTTGGTCATCCAAGTCCTCAATTTGAGTATCTGCCCCATTTCCTACTGTTTCATCCGCTCCCGGAAATGGATTTAAGATGTTGTCTGTATCTGGCTCCACATCTGGATTTGATTCCTTATCATCACTCGGACGATTATAGTAGGTAATAAAGCGATTGCTTTCTTCTAACAGTTTCCCAATTTGTAGTAAACTGCGGTCGTTTTTAGCAAATGTGTTGAACATTACACCCATCGGCAGTCCTTTATCTGTCAAATATGTTGGTAAGCTCAGTGCAGGTGTACCAGTTAGATTAGCCAATTGAGTGTAAGGAGTCAAAGTCCACGCTGGTAACCATTGATCATAAATTACTTGTAATTTTTCAACTTTACTCAAACCAGACATGTCTTCCATTACTTCAGCCAGCTCTGGACTAATATGATTATAATCAGCCTTTGGAGCTGGGTAAGCATTAGTAGCTGTTAATAAAAATGGATATTTTGAATAGAAAGCGTTCATATCTTCTGTCACTTGATGGATATAGTCCCAAGCTCCAGCTACATCTTCTTTAGTTAAATCCTTTGATGTTTGGTATAAAGCCCAAGTTAGCAATTCCACATCTTCTCTTTGAATTGGTCGACCAAGTGGTCTCTTTGCTATGTAGTCCAAAGAGCCAGCAGCCGAAGAAGCAAGAATGTAGTATTGCTCCATTAATTTTTTTCCATCTACTGGATAAGCTACTTCCTCGACTAAATAACCTTCACCTTTTAAGAAATTGGCTACCTCTCGAACTGCTTGAATAGCATCTTCTGATATCGGCGTTCCAGCAGGAGTCATAGTTGTATAGGCTATGGGAGTGGTCTTGTCAAAGCTTCCTTGCAGTACATGTTCACGCGTCTTTTCTTTTAATAAGGTCTCAAAAAGTGTAATTGTATCTTGCATTGATTTAGTCTCTGCAAAGTGGGTGGTTTGATTGTTTATTGAGCTGCTATCCCATGTTAAAATTCCTCTCGATGGATGTAAACCAATTAAACCAGACCAAGAAGCTGGAATTCTAGTAGAACCACCGGCATCACTGGAACTTGCGACTGGTACTTGCCCAATTGCGACAGCTGCTGAAGATCCCCCTGAAGATCCTCCCGGATTATGGGCTAAATTCCAAGGATTATGTGTGTCACCATACAATTCAGAATTAGTTACATTGATCCAACCCATTTGCGGATAAGAAGTTTGACCGATTACAATAAAGCCTGCTTCTTTAAAAGCTTTTACTTGGCGACCATCTCTAGAAGATGTTTGATCTTCCAAAAACTTGAAGCCGAGTGTATTGCTACCCTCTTCCACAGAGTGACCTAGACCCTTCACTAACATCGGCACACCATAAAAAGGCTGACCAGTATCTTCCATCGCTTCAGCTTCAGCTAAAGCAGCTTCTTTGCGTGTTGAAATAACGTTATTTAAATCAGGATTTGTTTCTTCGATTACTTGAAAAGCAAATTCAATTAATTCTTTACTTGTTGTTCTTCCACTTCTGACCATTTCAGCAAGTGTTGTGGCGTCCAACTTTTTATATTCTTCAATAGTTAAGGGAGTTTGTGAAGGTGTTTCGCCTTCACCTTGTGAATCAACTTCCATTCTAGCAGGTGTTTCTTGTGGTTCTTCTTCACTTTCACCAGGAATCACCGCCTTGTCAGATTCTATCTCTGGATTTGATTTTACTTGAATAGATTGCAAGCTGGAATTTAAGCTTTCTACATCTGATTCCATAGCGTTTACATTCACTGCAAGTGGCGTGAAACTATTTAAGGCAAGGGTTGACAACAATAAGAGTCGCTTCATTAAACTTTTTTTCATTGATTTCCTCCAATAAGTAATTTTTCACAAAATCCATTGTAACATGTTCTTCACAAATGTGAAAATGATTCTCATTAGATTTGCATGAGAAAAGCTCCTCAATCAAAAATCTGCTTGAGGAGCTTGGTTTATAGTTTATTTAGGTTAGTTATTTAGAGCCTGGTTGGCTGTGATAATCGCTACTTTAAACACATCTTCTTCTACACACCCTCTTGAAAGGTCTGAAACGGGTTTATTCAGTCCTTGTAAAATTGGTCCAACAGCTTGGAAATTACCTAAGCGTTGGGCAATCTTATAGCCAATATTTCCAGATTGAATTTCTGGGAAAACAAAGACAGTCGCTTGTCCATCAAGAATAGACCCAGGAACCTTTTGTGCAGCCACCTCAGGAACAATAGCCGCATCAAATTGCATTTCACCATCAATGGTCAATTCGGGTGCTAATTGCTTCGCAATTTTAGTCGCTTCTGCCACTTTATCTACTTCTGGTGATTTGGCTGATCCATAAGAAGAAAAACTTAACATCGCCACTTTAGGATCAATACCAAAGATTTCAGCTGTTTTAGCACTTTCTACCGCAATTTCAGCTAAAGATTGTGCATCAGGATTAATATTAATAGCGCAATCTGCAAACACTAATTTTTGACCATTGGTATGAGGTGGAACCATGATAAAGGCTCCTGAAATTAATTTTACGCCTGGTCGTGTTTTGATAATTTGTAAAGCAGGCCTTACTGTATCTCCTGTTGAGTAAACGGCTCCACATACCATTCCATCCGCTTGATTGGTATAAACCAACATGGTTCCAAAGTATACAGGATCTTTTAGGCGTTCAATAGCTTCTTCTCTAGTATTCTTACCCTTACGTCTTTCAACAAAAGCTTCAATCAATTGATCCATTGCTTGATATTCTTCAGGGTCATGGAGAGTAATCCCTTCAATCACCCAATTTTTTTCATTGGCTAGTTGTTTAATTTCTACCTTATTACCCAAAACAATCGGTTCCACAATATCTTCGGCATGCAAGCGTACTGCTGCTCCTAAAACACGTGGGTCAGTCCCCTCAGGAAACACTATTTTGATGCCTTTTCCTTTTATCTTTTCTTGTAACTGTTGAAACATTGCTCGATCACTCCTTAATATTCACTGTTACTCTTAATGATACACTTTTATAAAATTGTTCTCAATATTTTTATTTAAAATTGTATCTAGTCTTTGGGATAAGGTATATAATCTGATTCATTTACTTTTCATCTGTTTCACTTGGATGGAAAATCTGTTTGATATTCTGTTCATGTTTAGCACGATTTAACATTCGATTTTCTTTCTCATTTTGAGGATAGTATTTACGGTAATTATCGGCAATCTTTTTAAAAAATAAGCGATACAATAAATAGATTGCCAAACAAATCATTAAGAAGGGTAGAGATGCTACCAATAATAAAACAAGATTTTCTAGCATCCACTTGGTAGAAATCAAAGCTTCTTTAAAAGTATTAGCTATACGACCTATAAAGGAATAATTTTGATTGCGTTCTTCTGCTAGAACATAGCGCTCACTCAAAGTAATATTGATAGTGGCTTGTTCTATTTGATTTTCCAAGTTAGCTTGTTCGGCTAAATATTGATCTCTTTGAATAATAGCATTTTCAATTTCAGTTTGAATTTGGACAATTTCTTCAATTTTTTCTGCTTGATCTAATAAGGCATTTAACCGGTCTAAACGATCCTCTACGGCTTGTAAACGGATGTCAATATCATTGACCGAGCGAGTGACATCTTGGGACCCTCTACTTGACGATTGCAAAGAAACATCCGGCAGGTCTTGGAGTTTCTCAACTGTTTGATTAAAGTTCGCCTGTGGAATACGCGCAGTCAAAATTAACTCACGCAACTCTTGCTCACTATCAGAAAATTGTCTACCATCTATCAAATACTCATTTTGATAGTGAATGCTGCCTTTGCTTTTTTCAATCACTTCAAATAAAGCTTGTTTGGCCTCCTCATATTTTAAGGTCTCAAAATATAAGTCTGCCTTTTGAATCAAATAGGCTTGGTCAGCAGCTACTTCTTCTTGATAAGTTTCATTAGTCATTCTCATCTGTTGATTATCCAAATGGATGGAATCATTAAGAATTTGGTCTGGGGTTTTTTCTGACTTAAAAGAGCTTTGATTAAAATTTTCACAAGCTACTAAACTCATTGTAACTGCTACTACTAAAATCAATAATTTGTAGTACTTTTTCATTTTATTTACTCCTTCAGATATTTTTCTTTATTATACTAGTAAATTTAATGAAAGACTAAGTTATGACTTGCAATTTGATGTCTACAGTTGTAAACTTTAAGTGAAGTTACATGTGTAATCAGAGAGGAGTTTTCTTATGCAAGAAAGTCTTTCAGTCCCATCGATCACTGATGCAGAATGGGAAATTATGCGGATAGTTTGGGCTCATCATTCACTTACTTCACGCCAAATTATCGATACTGCTAGTCAATTTTCTGATTGGAAAGAAGCTACTATAAAAACTTTAATTAACCGCTTATTGCAAAAAGAACATTTGACTCTTGAAGGAGAACATAAACCCTATCAATATCAAGCAAATATTTCTGAAAAAGAGGCGGTTCATGCAGAAATAAGTAAGCTACTGAACCGCATTTGCAATAAAGATAAGGCTCCTTTTATTCATCAAATAATTAATGATGTCATCTTATCACAAGCTGATTGTCAACAGCTGATAAAACAATTGCAGGATAAGGGCAAGCAGGCTCCAAGCCAAGTAAAATGTAATTGCCCAGTCGGTCAATGTCAATGTCACTCATGGTCTCATTAATTAATGGAGGAATTATCATGAAAAAACAAGATTTTAAAGTCCAAGGTATGTCTTGCAGCCACTGCGCTCAAACTATTCAAGATTTGCTTTTATCAATGGATGGAGTTGAAAAAGTAAACATCCAAGTGGATACTAAAGAGCTTACTATTGAGCATCAAGACTTTTTAGCTATGGAAGATTTTAATCATGTGCTTAAAGATACTCACTATCATTTAAGCAAATAATCGATCCCTAAAGGAGGGCTAAAATGCAATCAAGTACTTATACTATTGATGGAATGTCCTGCGCTTCTTGTGCAATGACAGTCGAAAAAACGCTTAATCAAACAATGGGTGTTGAAACAGCCGAAGTAAATCTACTGAACCACTCTGTAAAAGTCAATTTTGATCCACAAAAGGTCACATTTGAGACACTGGCTAATCGAGTAGAAAAGGCAGGCTATCAGCTATTACCTTCGATTAATGAAGCGCTCATTCAAAACTTTCGGATTGAGGGAATGTCTTGTGCTTCTTGTGCGCAAACAGTTGAAAAAGCAGCCAATCAACTGTCGGACGTTCAGTCTGCTCAAGTCAATTTTGCTACTTCAACATTGAATGTTGAGTGGGATCATAAAGCCCAGCCAGATAAAGCGATTGAGGCGGTGCAAAGAGCGGGTTATAATGCCAGTTTAATTATTTCTCCTGAAGAACAATATCAAAAAGATTTAGAGCGAGAACAGCAATATTTAAAAAAGTCCAAGCAAAAAATTATGGGTATGGTCCTGTTCACTCTGCCACTCTTTCTTTTAGCAATGGGTCCAATGATTGGCCTTCCTATTCCGGATTCTCTTTCAATAAAGCAACATCCAAGCATTCATGCCCTCATTCAGATGATTTTAAGTAGTGCTGTTTTATATTTAGGTAAAGATTTATTTATTCGTGGATTCAAGAGTCTTTTGAATGGCCACCCCAACATGGACAGCTTAGTCGCAATAGGTAGTGGAGCCGCTTTTGTTCAAGGTCTAGTCGTAACGCTCTTTCTATTCATCAATCCTCTTCAAAACAGTCAAGAGATTGAATTATACTTTGAATCAGCTGCAGTAATTGTCTCTTTAATGACAATCGGCAAGTATTTAGAAGACATTGCTAAAGGACGAACTTCTTCAGCGATTAAAACCCTAATGGATTTAGCACCTAAAGAGGCACGTAGAATTAAAGAGGATGGCTCCATTGAAATTGTTCCAACCGAACGCATTCAACCAGGAGATCATTTGCAAATTAGACCTGGAGATACCATTCCAATGGATGGAATCATTCTTGAAGGTCAATCCAGTGTCGATGAATCGATGTTAACTGGTGAAGCCATGCCGGTTAATAAAAGCAAAGGCGACTGCGTAACTGGAGCTAGTTTAAATAAAACCGGTGGCTTTACCCTGAAGGTAGAACGAGTAGGGCAAGACACTACGCTTTCTCAAATTATTCAATTAGTTAATGAAGCTCAATCTTCCAAAGCTCAAATTGCTAAATTTGCTGATGTGGTAGCGTCTTATTTCGTCCCAACAGTTATGGTGATTGCCTTAATCAGTGGTTTATTCTGGTTCTTTATAATGAATCAATCCTTAACTTTCAGTTTACAGATTTTTATTAGTGTTTTAATTATCGCTTGCCCTTGTGCGCTTGGTTTAGCCACTCCAACAGCTATCATGGTGGGAACAGGTAATGCTGCACAAAAAGGGATCTTAATTAAAAGTAGTGCCAGTCTAGAAACTACTCACCAAGCAGATACTATTTTGCTTGATAAGACAGGGACTATCACCCAAGGTCAACCGAGTGTGACTGATTTTTATCCTGTTGATGAAAAAGATAAAGCTATTCTATTAAGTAAGTTAGCAAGTGTTGAAGCCAACTCAGAACACCCTCTTGGCAAGGCAGTTGTCGATTATGCCGAAAGTTTCGGCATAGAATATCAGGCTTTGAAGCAAATCCAATCAATTACAGGTAAGGGAATTACTGCTGAGATTAATGGCGAAAACATATATATTGGTAACCAGCGTTTAATGGAAGAAATATTAAGCCAACCCATCCCTCAAGATTTTCTCTCACTAGCAGATAAACTGAGTCATGAAGCCAAAACTGTTATTTTCTATGCAATTAACCGCCATTTCCAAGGCTTATTAGCCATTTCAGATCCGATAAAAGAATCGAGTATGGAAGTAATAAAAACTCTCAAAGCAATGGGTCTTAAGGTGATGATGGTGACAGGTGATAATCAAGCCACAGCAGAACATATCGGTCAATTAGTAGGAGTGGATAAAGTCTTTGCCGAAGTTTTGCCTGAAGACAAGTCACGTATTGTGAAGGAAGTACAAGCAACCGGCAATAAAGTGATTATGGTCGGTGATGGCATTAATGATGCCCCTGCTTTAGCACAAGCTGATATCGGCATGGCGATCGGGTCTGGGACCGACATTGCGATTGAATCTGCTGATATTGTGTTAATGAATAACCATTTAACCACCATTCCGACCGCTATTAATTTGAGTCATGCGACTATCCGCAATATCAAACAGAACCTTTTCTGGGCTTTCTTCTATAATGTGATAGGCATTCCTTTTGCGATGGGCGTTATCTATCTATTTGGTGGTCCCTTACTTAACCCAATGATAGCCGCCTTAGCTATGAGCTTTTCTTCTATCTCTGTTTTACTTAATGCTCTACGCTTAAAATTTTTTGCTGAATAATTAACAACTCATTCGAGGAGTGGCTCAAGTTGAGCCACTCCTTTTTTGTGAATCAATTAATTTTCATGGAATTCCTAGAATTGATACACCAAACTAAAAAAATTTACTATAATAGAAGTATCAGCAATTAAAAAACTTACTTAAAGAAAGGATTTAATCATGACTAAATTATATTTTGCAAGTCCCCTTTTTAATGAAATGGAACTAGCCTTCAACCAAAAAGTTGCTAATGAATTAAGACAAGCCATACCTTCTTTAGATATTTTCTTACCACAAGAACAAACTGAAATTAACGATAAGCAAGCCTATGCCGATTCAAAGATGATTGCTCGTTTGGATACGGAAGCAGTGCTAGCAAGTGATATCGTTTTGGCCGTCTTAGATGGACAAACCATTGATCCAGGTGTAGCCAGTGAAATTGGTATTGCCTACCAAGCCGGCATTCCTATTATTGGTCTATTTTCAGACTCCCGTCAACAAGGCGCGGATAACCCTCAAAAAATTGAAGCACTCAAAGAAGTTGCAGAATCACAGTTCGCCTATGTTAACTTATACACTGTGGGATTGATCAAACTTAACGGAAAGGTTGTTTCTCACTCTTCCGAGATTGCTGCTGCCATTGAAGAAGTCTTAAATAAAAAATAAAGACCAAGATGTTACTAAGTCACAATAGATGGGTGGAAATATATGTATTCCAATAAAGTAGGTTTAATTGATATCGGTTCAAATACTATTCGTATGGTGATTTATGCAATCGATCAATATTATGATGTTCATGAAATTACTAACCTTAAAGCGCCTGCACGTTTATCTCAATACTTGAATAAAGATGAAAACGACCAGGTAATGATGTCTGATAAAGGGATTCAGAAACTAACTGAAACGCTAGCTAGTTTTAACTATGCCGCTCGAGCACATAAAATTGAGGAGTTAATTGTCTTTGCTACAGCAGCTATTCGTCAATCAGCTAACCAAGAGCAAATCATACAGCGGGTATTAGAAGAAACTGGCATTGAAATTCGCATCTTATCAGAAAAAGAAGAGGCTTCGCTGGGCCAGTACGCTATTTCGCACTCCTTACCTAATCGTAATATGGTGACTATCGATATGGGCGGAGGGTCTTGTGAAATAACCTTGTCAGAAAACAAAGAGATTAAACAATACCATTCCTTTCCATTTGGCGTAGTCAGCTTGAAGGAAAAGTTCTTTAAAGATAAAGACCATAATGATTCAACAGCCATTGAAAAGACAAGACGCTATTTACAAAAAACTTTTAAGTCACTGGATTGGCTAAAGAAGGTTAAGTACCCGATCGTTGCGGTCGGTGGTTCTGCGCGTAATATCGCTCAAGTTCATCAACGCCTACAGAATTATCCCATTGCTGGCTTACATGGTTATCGACTCTCTGAAAAAAATCTAAACACCACACTCGACCTATTCCAGTCAACAAATTACCAAGATATGCAAGATATTGACGGTTTAAGTTCTGATCGAACTGACATCATTATTCCAGCTAACTTAGCATTAATTGAGCTTTTTCAAATCGTCAATGCGCCTACCCTATTCATTTCTAGACAAGGGCTGAGAGATGGTGTTATTACTTACTACTTGAATGATCATTTTAACCAGCCTATTAATCCTGAGCATATTCACGTTCGAAGTGTCGCCAAAGTATGTCGTGATTTCAAAGTGCATCCAAAGGTTGCAGAAATTCGGAGTAAAATAGCGATCGATCTTTATAAACAACTGACTGATTTAGGACAAATGGATTATTCCTATGCTCAGCAAGTTGAATTAGAAATGGCAAGTTATCTCTACCGATGTGGCCAATTCATCTCTAAAGAAGCTGATTCCCAGACAACTTTCTATCTTTTATCCAATATGGATTTGGCCGGTTTTTCACATCGCGACCGTGTCCGCTTAGCTTTATTAAGCAGTTATCGTAATAAATCTTTACTCAATCAATATTGTCAGTCTTTCAGCAATTGGTTTAGTAGTGAAGATATAAAAGAACTACAAGCTTTAGGAGGTATTTTAAAATTTAGCCAATCATTAAACGATTCTAAAACTTCTCCGATTAAAAATATTAAATTAGAAAAAAAGAAAAAAGACTATATCCTAACCCTTTATCACAATGGCCCTGTGGTAGCCGAGCAATATCGAGCAGATCGTCACGCCAAACATATTGCTCGTAGCTTAGATGGAAGCTTAAAACTAAAGTATGTTGACTTAGAGGCTTAAAGAAAACTGAGAGGAGAAATGAAATGACTGAGACCAAAAAAAAGAAAAAGAAAACAGTGAATAAGGATAAGCGCATTTCTAACTCAAGAAAAAATCGCGGACAATTTGATAATCCTGACTTTTATTTTAACCGCGAATTATCTTGGCTAGACTTTAATTTACGTTGTATTGACAATGCTTATGATATGACCAATCCTTTACTGGAACAAATAAATTTCTTAGCCATTGCCTCTTCAAATCTCGATGAATTCTTTATGGTCAGAGTTTCGGGAGTTTATGATCAATACCTTGCTGGTGTGGAGGTTTCTGAAAATAAAACCTGCCAAACACCCGAAGAATTATTAGAAAACATTAGTCAGCGCAATCAACGCAATGTCGCTAAACAATACCAACGCTACCATGAATTAATGCCTCTCTTGCCAAATACTGGCTACCAAATGAAGTCCATCGGTGAATTGTCCGTATCTGAACAAGCAGAAATAGACTATTACTTTAAGACCTTACTCTTACCGACTCTTTCTCCTTTAGGAATCGATGCCTACCGGCCTTTCCCTCACCTTGTCAATAAAGTTTTAAACATTATGGTTAAGCTGGAAAAGGATGGCAAAGAGCATCGAGCGATTCTTCCTATTCCTCAGCTGATTGAACGTTATTTCATTATTGAAGGACAAGTCCATACCATCGTCTTAGTGGAAGACATTATCATCCACCACCTTGATCGTATTTTTGAAGGCTATGAAGTTGTGGCTGCTTATCCTTTTCGAATTACACGTAATGCAGATTTTTCAATTGCAGAAGACGGTGCTTCCGATTTGTTAGTTCTAATTGAAGACTATGTCAAACAAAGAAAAAATGGAATGGCTGTCCGGCTTGAAATTGACCGCTCACGCTTAATGAATTTTTCTGAACAAAACCTTACTTATCTACAAGAAGTTTTTGAGTTGGAAGAAAATGCTGTTTACTTAATTGACGGGCCGCTCGATTTAACTTTCCTTTTTGCCTTAAGAGAAGAAATTGGTGAAAATAACCCTCAATTCTTATTTGAGGAGCATATACCCTACCTGAATCCCAAACATTTAGGAGAAGACCTATTCACCCAGGCCAAAGACCATGACATCTTCCTCCACCACCCTTATGATTCGTTTGATCCGGTAGTTAACTTAATAGCGTACGCTGCTCAAGATCCTCAAACCATTGCCATTAAACAGACCCTTTACAGAGTTTCTAAAAACTCTCCCATTATCTCAGCCTTAAAAACCGCTGCCGAAAACGGAAAAGAAGTTACCGTGTTGGTGGAACTAAAAGCACGTTTCGATGAAGAAAATAATGTTTATTGGGCCAAAGAATTAGAAGAAGCAGGCTGTCACGTTTTATATGGTGTTAGTGAACTAAAGACCCATTCCAAAATTTCACTGGTCATTCGCAAGGAGGATAATAAAATCCAACCTTACCTTCATCTAGGAACAGGTAATTACAATGACAAAACAGCAAAAATTTATACCGATATGGGCTTATTTACGACGCACCCTGGTTTAACGGATGATGCTACTGATTTCTTCAACTATTTAAGTGGTTATAGCAGCTTGCCAGATTATAAACATTTACATGTTTCACCTTTTGCCATTCGGGATTCTCTAATGGATTATATTGATGAGGAAATTGCTTTTCAAAAACAATACGGTAATGGTCGTATCATTGCTAAAATGAATTCCTTAACCGATCTTCCCCTCATCCAAAAGCTCTATGAAGCCAGTCAAGCGGGTATTTCAATTGATCTAATTGTTAGAGGTATCTGCTGTTTGAAACCGGGCATTCCTGGAATATCTGATAATATTCGTGTACGTTCAATTGTTGGTCGCTTTTTGGAACATTCCCGTGTGTATTACTTTAACCATAATAGTGATAACCACCTATTCCTCTCTTCAGCTGATATGATGACGCGCAATATGATTAAGCGTGTCGAAATTGAATTCCCGATCTTAGATAAGGATATCGAGGCCGATATAGTGGACTATTTAGAGCTTCAATTAGCTGATAATATGAAAGCACGTGAACTGCAAGTAAACGGCGAATATATCCGCCCAGTTATCATTGAAGACCAAAAAATCAACTCGCAAGAAATTTTAATCGAGCGAGCCAGCCAACGTCAAAAAGATCTCGATGAGCGCTTAGCTAAAGAAAAACAGAGTCGCAAAATTCGACTCAGTAAACTAAATCCCGCTCGTGATAATCAGACTAAACTGTCAAGTCCGCAAGATCCTTCTATAATCAAACGCTTCTTAGCTTGGTTACGCAGTCTATAATATTTTGACTCTGTCCCTAAATGGACAGAGTTTTTTATCTTCTAATAAGTTTATCAATAAACTATATTTCTTAATGCTTTTTAGTCCTTATCATGCTAGAATGAAGGCGTATGTCTATGAATCTAAGATGGAGGTTATGTTTGTGATCAATGTATCGAATGTTAGTTTACAATTCCCAGACCGGAAATTATTTGATGAGGTCAATATTAATTTTACACCTGGCAACTGTTATGGTGTGATCGGAGCCAATGGTGCTGGTAAGTCCACCTTTTTAAAAATTTTATCAGGTGACATTGCACCTACAACGGGAAATGTGTCCATGGATCCTAATGAAAGATTAGCTGTTCTTAACCAAAACCACTACGGATTCGAAGACTATGAAGTGATCGAAACCGTGATGATGGGTTATAAGGAACTTTATGAAGTAAAGAAAGAAAAAGATGCCATCTATATGAAAGCTGATTTTTCTGATGAAGATGGGGTGCGCGCTGGCGAATTAGAAGGTTTGTTTGCCGAAATGGGTGGTTGGGAAGCTGAATCAGAAGCTTCTAATATGTTACAAGGCTTAGGAATCCCTACTGAACAACATACAGCCAAGATGAGTGAGCTTATCGAAGCTGATAAAATCAAAGTTTTACTGGCTCAAGCACTTTTTGGTAAACCGGACAATCTGCTCCTAGACGAGCCAACTAACGGTCTAGATGCTCAAGCTATTGATTGGCTAAGTAACTTCATCATGGACTTCCCAAACACTGTCATCGTTGTTTCTCACGACCGTCACTTCCTAAACACAGTATGTACTCATATGGCGGATGTCGACTTCGGTAAAATAAAAATTTATGTGGGAAACTATGACTTTTGGTTACAATCCAGTCAATTAGCCGCTAAATTGCAAGCGGATCAAAATGCTAAAAAAGAAGAAAAAATTAAAGAATTACAAAACTTTATTGCGCGCTTTTCTGCTAATGCTTCTAAATCAAAACAAGCGACCTCTAGAAAGAAACTTTTAGAAAAAATTACCCTGGATGACATTCAACCTTCCAGCCGTCGCTATCCATTTGTCGGCTTTTCACCTGAACGTGAAATCGGTAATGATTTACTTAGCGTAGAAGGACTGTCAAAATCAATTGACGGTGAAGCCCTCTTTGATAATGTTACTTTCACTTTGAATCGTGATGATAAGGTGGCTTTTGTCTCCCGCAATGACAATGCCATTTCAGCCTTTTTTGAAATCTTGATGGGAAACTTGGAAGCAGATAAGGGAAGCTTTGAATGGGGTGTTACGACTTCACAAACCTATCTGCCACGTAATTCGGGCGATGAATTTGATGGAGTCGAGTTGTCAATTGTCGATTGGTTAAGACAATATGCTTCTAAAGAAGAAAGTGACAATACCTTCTTACGCTCCTTCTTAGGACGCATGCTCTTTACAGGAGATGATGTCTTAAAACCTGTCAACGTCCTTTCTGGTGGTGAGAAAGTCCGCTGTTTACTTTCAAAAATGATGCTATCGAAAGCCAACGTTTTAGTGATGGATCAACCAACCAACCACTTAGACCTTGAATCCATTACTGCTTTAAACGATGGTTTAATTAAATTTAAATCCGCTATTCTCATTGCCTCACATGACTACGAAGTCTTAAATACAACAGTCAATCGTGTAATTGAAATTACTCCAACTGGGGCCTTTGATCGCATGAATACCAGCTATGAGGAATTTGTCAATGATAAAGATTTACAAGCGCGAATAGATAAAATGTATCCAAAAGATTAATTTTAAGCGACTCAGCAGTCGCTTTTTTTCTTTTGCTATCAATAGTTTGACAGAAATCTTGCAAGCTAAAAATTTTTGAAAAAATTCTATAAATGAAGCTTGTTTTTCGCTATAATACAAACAGACTATAATGAAAGTGAAGTGAATTAAATGGGTCGTAAATGGATGAACATTCGCGAAAAAAAAGCGAAAACCGATCAACAAACCTCAAGAATTTATGCAAAATTTGGCATTGAAATTTATGCAGCAGCCAAATCAGGAGACCCAGATCCGGAGACCAACCAGAAACTAAAATTTGTTGTCGATCGTGCTAAAACCTATAATGTACCATCTCACGTCATCAACAAAGCCATTGACAAGGCCAAAGGCTCGGCCGATGAGACCTTCCAAGAATTGCGATACGAAGGTTTTGGCCCGAATGGTTCAATGATTATCGTGGATGCTTTAACAAATAACGTAAACCGCACTGCCGCCAATGTTCGCATGGCCTTTAATAAGAACGGTGGAAATATGGGGGTTGCTGGATCTGTTTCTTATATGTTTGATCATGTGGCTGTTTTTGTGATGGAAAACCAAGATGAAGAAACCATTACGATGGCTTTATTGGAAGCAGATCTCGATGTCAAAGATGTTTATACTGAAGAAGGATCTGTGGTTGTATATGGTCAACCTGGTGATTACGGCACTATTAAAGAATGCCTGGAAAGTATTGGTATTACTGACTTTTCAGTGGCTGAAACTGAAATGATTGCCCAGACTGAAGTGGACCTCAACGCAGAAGACTTGGAAACTTTTGAGAAGTTAATTGATGCATTAGAAGATGATGAAGACGTGCAAAAGGTTTATCATAATGTGAATATGTAATTAATTCACGTAAATTTAAAGGTCTATATTCTTATGTTAACAAATAGCCTCCTATCCGTTGAATAGGAGATTGTTTGTTAACATCCGTTTAAATATCAATCTTATTATTTATATTTTTGTACACGATACGATCATAATACAATAAATAATTCCACCAAATAAAAGGTATTAATAAAGGAATTGCTCTTCATAAATAAAAATAATCCGAATAGTTATAGAAAGAACATTCAATCCAACTATTGATGCTCTCTTATAGATTAAACGTTTAGAGAAGCATCAGTGGAGTGAGTAATAAATCCATTGATTTATTTGACAATCTTTCTACATACTATTCGGATTTTTTCATAAGACTAATTTATTAATCTTTCTACTAATTATAGATCTTTAACCTTCATCATACGAGTGATACTTGCTCGCTCATTTTCTTCTAACTTCATTGAAATATAGTTGATTGTCTCTTCGGTATCCGGAATCATTCGATATTCAAGAGCGTTAACACGTCTTCTTGTTTTTTCGATTTCATCGGCTAAAAGCTGACAAGTCTTTTCAATTTCGACTAAATCTAATAACTTGGGCAAAATGGACCTTAAACCTTCTAAAGCTTCATCTAATTCCGCATTGGAATTCAAATAACCATAGCGTAAAGGCTCATCATCAATATCATCATCTAAATTAAAATCCATTTTAGGAACATTGACACTCATAATATTTTTAAGGTCAATTGAAAGATCAATGTTTTCACCTGAAATGGCCGCTATCTCTTCAATAAAATGATCGCTCATTAAAGACTTCGCTAATACAAATGATTGTAAGGCATTTGAAAGTTCTGCTTCCACTTGATCTCTTAGTTCATTGTTTTTACGAATCAAATCAATAAAATGGCGCATCAATTCATCTTGCTTATCTTTAAGTAACTTATGCCCGCGACTAGCCAGTGCGTGCGTACTCTTTAAAGCTGACAGCTCCATCCGGGTGGGCTTTACCCCTAATACGTTTGCCATAGTGCATTACTCTCCTTTCGGTAAGTATTGCTCGATCATTGGATCCTTGATCCGTTTCAATTCGCTCTTCGGTAAAATCTTTAATAAGTCCCAGGCAATATCAAGCGACTCAAAGATGTCACGGTTCTTATCAAAGCCTTGGTTAACATAGCGTTTCTCGAATTCATCAGTAAATTTAACATACTGTTTATCGATATCTGAAAGGGCTGACTCACCCAATACAATCGCTAATTCTTTTGCTTCTTTACCTTTGGCATAAGCTGCAAATAGCTGGTTCATTGTCGGTGCATGATCTTCACGTGTTTTTCCTTCACCGGTTCCCTTATCCTTCAAACGCGATAAGGAAGGAAGAACATTAATGGGCGGCTTAATACCTTGGTTATCTAATGAACGGTCTAAGATGATCTGTCCTTCAGTAATATAACCGGTTAAGTCAGGGATTGGATGAGTAATATCATCTTCAGGCATGGTAAGAATTGGGATTTGAGTAACCGATCCCTTAGATCCTACTAAACGTCCTGCGCGTTCATAGAGTGTAGATAGGTTGGTATATAAGTAACCTGGATAGCCACGACGGCCTGGTACCTCACGACGGGCTGCTGACACTTCACGTAAGGCCTCACAATAGTTCGTCATGTCTGTCATGATAACTAAAACGTGCATATCTTTTTCAAAAGCCAAGTATTCGGCAGCAGTTAAGGCGATTTTTGGAGTCGCTAACCGCTCAATTGCTGGGTCATTAGCTAGGTTAACAAACATTACTGAACGATCGATTGCACCGGTTTCACGGAAAGAATCCATAAAGTATTCAGCCTCATCATAAGTAATTCCCATGGCTGCAAAGACAACTGCAAAATTTTCATCAGAGTTTAAAACAGTTGCTTGACGTGCAATTTGGGCTGCTAACTCTTTATGCGGCAAACCAGAACCAGAGAAAACGGGTAGTTTTTGTCCACGAACCAGTGTATTCAAATGGTCGATGGTTGAAATACCTGTTTGAATAAATTCATCCGGATAGTCACGCGCCATTGGGTTAATCGCTTGACCATTGATATCAGCAAACTTTTCAGGAATGATTTGCGGTCCGCCATCCATCACATTACCCATACCGTCAAAGATGCGTCCCACAATATCTTCGGATAAAGCAAATTCTAAGGGCTTGCCTTTAAAACGCGCTTTAATATTGGATAGCTTCATTGAAGAAGTACCACCATAGATTTGAACAACGGCTTTACCCTCTTTAGCTTCTAACACCTGACCCATACGAATTTCACCATCGTGGAGCTCAATTTCAACTAGTTCGTCATAGGCTATATCTTCGACGCCATCTACAATCATCAAAGGACCATATAGGTCAGAAATATTTGTATATTCCTTAAGCATTTGCTCCACCTCCTTGTTCTAATACTTGTTTCATGTAGGTAGCAATTTGCTGATCAATCTCATCCAAGCGGTGAATTTCTTCTTCTGGAATAAATTTAGCTCGAGCAATTTGCTCACGAACTTCTTGAGTACCTTCCATAATTTCATTATAGTAAGCACCCAGTTTCATTGCTTCTCTTGCCTCAATTTCAAAATCAATAATTAAATTCAATAATTTCAATTGTTTTTCTTCAGAGGTTGTCGTATCAACATCGTCAAAAGCATTTTGTTGTAAGAAGTCTTCACGAATCATCCCTGCGATGGCAAGCGTTAATTTATCTTTTTCAGAAAGTGAATCTAAACCAACCAAACGAACAATTTCTTGCAAGCTTGATTCTTCTTGAAGAAGTGATAAGCAATGACGTACTTTCTCACCCCAACTTGGGTCAATGTGTTCATCATTATGTGCTTGAACATCGGTTGAATATTGAGAATAAGAATCTAGCCAGTTAATAGCTGGGAAGTGACGTTGTTGTGAAAGTTTAGAATCTAAACTCCAGAATACTTTTACGATACGTAAAGTGTTTTGGGTAACGGGTTCTGAAGTATCCCCACCTGGAGGTGAAACCGCTCCAATGGCAGAAACTGAACCAACGCGCTCATCTGATCCCAATACTTGGACCAAGCCGGCACGCTCATAGTATTCTGCAATACGTGAACCTAAATAAGCTGGATAACCTTCATCCCCTGGCATCTCTTCCATACGTCCTGACATTTCACGTAATGCTTCTGCCCAACGTGAAGTAGAATCCGCCATGATGGCCACTGAATAGCCCATATCACGGAAGTATTCCGCAATAGTGATACCTGTATAGATTGAAGCTTCACGAGCCGCCACCGGCATATTGGAAGTGTTAGCAATTAAAATAGTACGTTGCATGATAGACTCGCCCGTTTTAGGATCAATTAATTCTGGAAACTCGTTAATAACGTCCGTCATCTCATTTCCACGTTCACCACATCCTACGTAAACCACTACGTCAACATCAGCATACTTAGCGATTTGGTGCTGAACGACCGTTTTTCCAGCCCCGAAAGGTCCAGGAACAGCAGCTACCCCACCCTTAGTGATTGGGAAGAATGTATCAATTACACGTTGTCCTGTCTTTAGTGGTGCTTTGGGAGTTGATTTAGCTTTATAAGGGCGTCCCAAACGAACCGGCCATTTTTGAACCATATTTAATTCATGTTCGCCTGATTCTGTTTCAACCACACAAACGGTATCTTCAATTTTGAAAGAGCCAGATTCGATGGATTTAATTGTTCCTTCAATGCCAACAGGAACCATAATGCGGTGCTCAATAATTTTGGTTTCTTGAACGACCCCAATAATATCGCCAGCTACCACATGGTCACCCACTGCTTTACGGGCTTCAAATTCCCAAACCTTGTCACGATCTAAAACATCAATGTTACTTCCTCTTACTAAAAAATTACTCTCTGTTTTTTGCATGAAATCTTCTAATGGTCTTTGAATCCCATCAAACATCTTGGTTAATAGACCTGGTCCTAATTCAACTGAAAGAGGATGTCCTGTAGGTCTTACGATTTCGCCCGGTTTCAACATCGAGGTCTCTTCGTATACTTGAATGGATGCAACGTCTTGGTGCATTTCAATAATTTCGCCAGTAAGTTGCATTTCTCCAACCAAAACAATTTCACGAATTGAGGAGTCTTTCATTCCTTTAGCCTTCACTAAAGGTCCTGAAATTTCTTGAATAATTCCAGTTGTCATTTTTTTCCTCCTTTTATAATATGTTCTGTCCGATTGCTTTTTCAACGTTGTCATTGACTTTGGCTTTACCTATTCCAAGAGATCCTTTATGAGTTGGAATTAGAATAACCGCAGGGGTTGGTAAAGTGTCAAAGTGACTAATCGTATCGGGTATTTCATGAGCTAGATTTTCTGTCAATAATACGACACCAATATTTTCTTCTTTTAAATCGTGTAGAATTTTTCTAGCTTCCTCGCCACTACTTGCTGGATAGACTTCAAATCCTAATAGTTTAAAGGCTAATACGACGTCACGGTTACCGATTACTGCTATTTTATATGCCATGAATAGGTCGCATCCTTTCTTTAATTAGTTGATTGTCTAAATTATTTTCTTTCCCAATTAAGATGAGGCGTACGTTGTCACTCTCATTTTCCAAGAAATATAGATAAGTAAGTACTGGCATCGGCCCGAAGGCATCAAATGAGAATGATCTTAAAATCCGACTAAACTCGCCTTGAATTAAAGCATTTAGTTCAGTTGGGTTAACCTTTTCATCATTCAATTGATCCCAAACAGGGTCTAAATTAATCATGTATTCAGCTGTTTGATAAGTTTCAACTAAACCGTTCAAATCTTTTTCTCGCCAATTTTCAATGATATCATCACGACTCACTGCCCCTTGACTTGATAAAGAGGTGAAAATAAATGATGTACTTTGACCTTGTTTAAAAGCACGGACAAAAGTTAATAAATTTTGAAAATCAATTTTCATTTTTACAAATCGACTGAGTTCTTCATGCTTCATTGCATCGGCATGAGATCGGATATGTCTTAGATAAGCTGTATCCAAAATGACATCAATCGAATGGGTATCGCCTGTGTCTTCTACTGCTGTGATAGCGTCATAGACAGCTTCTTCTAATACAGGATGAAGGTCTTCATTTTGTCCTTTTGTAGACACAACTTGAGCAAGTTCCTCTTTTGAAAAACTGCCAATCGGAATGTACAAATGAGACAAATCTTCATCCAGATATTTTTCTTTAATTAAAAGCTTCAAATTATGATAAGTATATCTTAATGAGAAGATTTCGATTATACGCCTATCAGGTGATGCCTCAAGTAATTCTTCATATACATAAACCAAACGTTGTTGAATGATTGGCTCAAAACTACGATTTAAACGCACTTCCTCCGGAATAGAATAAGCCGTCTTACCTAAGTAGTCTAAAACAGCATCAGAATGGTCCATTTGTAATAACGTTTCATAGTCTGATTGACTGAGAAGTTGAGCTTCATAGAGGCGCAGGGTCGTATTTAAACCAGCATACTCTAATTCTTTCATTATAAGCCCCCCTTATGCTTTCAGTTGTTTTTCAAGTTCAATAAGCAGTTGAGGCTTCAGTTCATTAATAATATCTTCAAATAAATAATTCATATTCATCCCTTTTTGGGTAAGAATAAAACCAGATTTATCCGCAACGTTTTCGCCCCATTGCATCATATTATAATCTGCATGAAATTTATTCGCTTGATCATCAGAAATAAATTGACGTGATTTTTCACCGATTCTTAGTTCAAAAGCTTGATTTGAATCCAACTTTTGCATTGCCGCTTGAATCATTTGACCCAAATTATTAGCTATCGAATGGTTTATTTCTTCAGGAACGTCTTGGATAATTTCTTCTAATAATTTTTGCTTATGAGTAAGCTGTGAGTTGCGCAATTCATTAGCCAATGATTGCTTACGAATTTCAAATTGTTGCTCTTGCTTACGAATAAAGTTTTCTTTATCATGCTCAAATTGTTTATTAATCCGATTTTTGTAATCGTCCATTGCTTGGGACAACTCATTTTGAAGATCTTGAACTTGTGCTTCACCTGTGGCTTGAACTTTCCCTAAGATTTTATTTTGTAAAGTTTCAATGTTTCCCACAAGTTTGACCTCCTATCCTTGAACAAGTAAGAATGAGAATACGAATGCTAAAATTGCATAAGTTTCAACCATTACTGAATAAATAATTGCATTAATAACTTTTTCAGGACGTTTAGCCAAAATCTGCATACCTGCTGCAGCTACTTTACCTTGGTGAATACCTGATACCCAACCTACAAAACCAACAGGCATAGCAGCAATTAATAGATTAAGTCCTGTTTGTAGTTCCATGCCTTGTTGTAACTGTAAGAAAATTAAGAAGCCAATCGCAAATCCATAAAGGCCTTGTGTACCTGGTAGTAACTGTAAGATTAAAGATTGAACGAATTTTTCAGGTTGATCTTTAGTTAAAGCTGCAGCGGATGTACCTGCAGTACCAACCCCATTAGCTGAACCAAAACCTGAGAAAATAACTGCCACTGCTATCCCTAAAACGGCGAATAAATAACCACCATACTCTTGTAAAAATTCCATTATATTACCTCCTAGTAAATTTATTTAATATTAATGTATTTGCCTAAGTATTTTAATGGGGCAAAGGCTTGACCCCCAGCTTCATAGAATTTACCGAAGAACTCAACGAAGATTAAACGTGCAGAGTGAACATAAGCACTTAAGACCGTTAAGCCAAAGTTAAATAACTGTAAAGCAATGATTAATAGAATACCCACTGAAAATCTTGCTGCAGGAGGTAAATATGCCACCAAAATATTAAAGGCTAAGGCAATTGATCCTCCAGCTATACCAAGGGCCATTAGTCGACTATACGATACTAAATCTCCTAAATAAGAAGAGATGCCATACAAATCGTATAAACCGGCTCCGAAACCGGCAAATTTATTTTTACTTTTAATAATAGCTACTACCAAAATTGTTATGGCTGCAAACCCAGCTAAATATAGGCCTAATTGTTGTAGACTTTCAATGTTTAATAACATTGGTCCAAGGACTGCAATTAAAAAGCCAAATAGCATGATAATCCATGATAGTCCATCCTTAATTGCATCTAATCGATTACTTTCCCAATTTAGGAGTGTGTTTAGGATGAGTCCATGAATGATTTGGATAAATCCTAAACCAATCGACAAGGCCAATACCTGAATGACGTCTTCAGTAGGTGATAGCAACTTGAAAGGCAAGGATTCACCAAAAAACGACCCGTAAATTAAGCCCCATAGCAAAACAGCATATGATAAGAGATGGAAGAAACGTATGTTTTTTTTCATCCCTTTATCGATCGTAAAGAATTTTAATGGGATAAAGGTTCCTAACCAGAGTAAAATTCCATAACCTAAATCGGCAATCATCATTCCAAAGAATGTCCAATAATAAGGCGTTAAAGAGGATGTCGGGTCAAACCCCTTATATCCAGGTAGACCATACATTGAAGTAACTGTTTCAAAAGGTTCAACCAAAGGGTGATTTTTTAATTGAATGGGTACTTCTTCGCTTTCTTCTTCAGTTGGTGTCACATAGTCTAAATAAACTTCTCCATTTAGCGCTTTTATAACTTCTTCTAAGCTTGCTTGAGCTTGTTGCTCTTCAATCCAACCTTCTAGAGCGAACAACTCCCCTTTGTTTAATCCTAATTCTGTTGCTTTTTGTCTTTCTACTTTGGCATAAAAAACTTCTTCAGCGATTTTTAATTGGTTATATTCTTGTCTGAAACTTCCCAATTCTTTTCTTAGATCTCTGGCTTTGTTTCTTAAGTTTTCCGCTTCTATATGGGATTCTTCTAGCAGTTTAACCGGAAGGTCTTTGAAGCGATAATCTAAGATCTGGAAGCGGTTTTGATTAAGAAATTGATTCACTTCGAAGGCATCATCCTTATCAAAAGCAACTGCCAGGCCAATTTCTTCTTTAGACTGATAGACCTCTTCCAGTGCAATTCGGTCTTCTTCTTTCAAAGCATTGTAATATTCATTATCCGCTGTTTGAGGAATTGTCCCTAATAACAAGCGTGTATAGCGATAATCTTTAGCGTAATCTGGAAGTGCTTTTAGATTGCGCCACTTATGATAAAAATCGGCTTCATTCTCGCAAATTTGAATTTGGGAATCAATTTCTTCTAGCATCTTTTTCTTTTCCCATACTTTATCAGTAATCTTCTTGGCTTGCTCATCCATTTGACTTTCTTCAATTTCAGCCATACTCATTTCTGGTAATGGCGTTAGATACTTGTCTTTAAAGGATTCAGCTGTTAGATAACTTTCTAAATATTTTTTTGCTGATCGGACATTTTCTAACTGATCGAGATATTCTGTCAGTTGTTTTGATTCCATTTTTGGCTCTTGGTCCAACAATTCAGAGTTAATTGTCTTCACTTGAATGTTTTGCATTTTTTGAAATGCCTGCATCAAGTCGTCACGATTTTCTTTCTCAACAATTGCTAAAACCTTAGCCATTTTAGCTATTGCCATATTTCTTTCACCACCTTTTCAGCAATTTTTTGCGTCAAATCCTCACGGCGGTTAGCAATATCGGATTCAATTTGAACAACCGACAATTGATTTTCATTTCTTAAGTCATTTTCAACCTCAAGAAATTGATGATTATATTTTTCTTTAGTCGTTTGTTTAAATTGAGCGAATTCCGAATCAACCTGCCTTTTAAATGTGAGTTTTTGATCTTCAAAGTTTTCTTGCATTTCTTGCAATTTTTTTTGATAATCAGCAACTTTTTCAGCACTTAATGCCTCTAATTCGTTAACTGTCTCAATTAAATTTGCCATTCGTTCACCACCCTTCTTTTCCTATTTCAAATAGGAAATAAATAATTAGCGACACTGATATTATAACATGAATTTTGATTCCGTTTCCAATATTATTTAGTTTGTGAAAAAGTTACTATGTATTAAAATGCTGTTTATTATCTCTGTTTACTCGTATATAATTGATAGATGAATAAAATAACGATTAGAAAGAAGGGTTCTAATGATCAAGTTGATTGCAACAGCTGAATCGATAGGACAAGCCAAAAAACTAATCGATCTTGGGATCGATCAAGTTGTTATTGGTGAGGAAGTATTTGGTTTGCGCTTGCCGGCTTATTTCTCCTTTGACGAAATGAAAGAGGTTATCGATTACGCCCACCAATACAAAAAAGAAGTCATCATTGCCATGAATGCTATTTTGCATAATGAACAAATTAAGCAAGCACGATCTTTTCTAAAGAAGATCAAAGAAATCGGTGCAGACCAAATTATGGTTGGCGATACTGGCTTAATTCAAATTCTTAAAGATGAAGACCTCTACTTACCATATATTTATAATGCTTCTGTTTTAATGACCTCATCCGGTCAAGTAAATTTTTGGGCCAAATATGGCGCAAAGAGAGCCTTTGTCGCAAGTGAAGTGCCATTTGTTGAATTAAAGGATATGTTAGCTGAAAGTCAAATTCCTCTTGTTTATCAAGTCTATGGCTCTACTTGTATTCATCAAAGTCGAAGACGCTTATTGAATAATTACTTTAACTATATTCATAAGGATGTTGAGGAGTTAACCGATCGTGATCTTTTCTTGTCTGAGCCTAATAAAAAGGATAGCCATTATTCGATCTACACCGATCAACACGGTACACATATCTTTGCCAATAAAGATTTAAATTTAATTGAATATTTACCCGATTTAGCAAATGTTCAACAAACGCATTGGTATTTAGATGGATTATTTACACCCGAAGAAGCGTTCAAACAAGTCGCAAGACATTTTATACGTGTGAAGGAATTAATTGAACAAGACCAAGTGACTTTAGAAGGACTAAAACTACATCGTGTAGCGGTTGAACAATATCACACTAAAAATCGGGAATTGGGTACAGGTTTCTTCTTATATGAAGCAGACCAGGTACAATAGGAGGCGCTTATGGAAAACTTAACTTTTAAAAAACCAGAATTATTAGCACCCGCAGGAACGCTCGAAAAACTAAAAACTGCGATTCACTATGGAGCAGATGCAGTATATATTGGCGGTAATGATTACGGACTTCGTAAAAGAGCCGGTAATTTTTCTTTTGAGGATATGGCTGAGGGAGTCGCTTTTGCCCATGCAAGAGATGCGAAGGTATATGTCGCTGCTAATATGGTTACTCATGAAAATGATGAGATAGGTGCTGGTGATTTTTTCCGGCAAGTAAGGGATATTGGCATTGATGCGGTCATTGTGTCTGATCCGACTCTTATGCAAATATGTGCCAGTGAAGCTCCGGGACTAGACATTCACCTTTCCACCCAGCAATCAGCTGTCAATTATGAAACCTTGAACTTTTGGCAGGAAGCCGGACTGACACGTTGCGTTTTAGGACGTGAGGTCTCTATGGCAGAAATTAAAGAAATCCGTGCTAATACGGATGTAGAAATCGAAGCTTTTATTCATGGTGCTATGTGTATATCTTATTCCGGTCGTTGTACTCTCTCCAACCATATGGCTAATCGTGACGCTAATCGAGGCGGCTGTTGTCAATCTTGTCGTTGGCACTATGGCTTATTCGAACTGCCTGAGTTGGACCAAAAAGTAATGGTGGGGGCAGGTGAACCGGGTATTAAAGAACCTTTCTCGATGTCAGCTGTTGATATGGGGATGTTAGACCATATCCCTGAAATCATTGAGGCAGGGATTGATTCGCTGAAAATTGAAGGCCGTATGAAATCCATCCATTATATCTCAACCGTTGTTAACGTTTATCGTAAGGCTATTGATAGCTTCTTTGCTGATCCTAAAAATTATGAAGTAAAAAAAGAATGGTCTGATGAATTATGGAAAATTGCTCAACGCGAGCTTTCAACTGGCTTTTATTACGACGCACCAAGTGAAAAAGAGCAATTGTTTGGCAAGCGTCGACGTCGACCAGAGTATTCCTTTATAGGGGAAGTTTTAGATTATGACCCTGATACAACCATCGCTACTATTCAACAACGCAATAACTTTAAAGTTGGTGAAACCATTGAATTTTATGGTCCTGGCATGCGCCGTCATCAAGAAACATTAGATCAAATGTGGGATGACACAGGAGCTGAAATCGAAGTGGCTCCTCACGCTATGCAAATTGTTACTATGAAAGTCAGTCAACCTGTTGCTAAGCACGATATGCTTCGTAAACACTTAAAATAAAACGAAAGCAACTCATAGATGATACCTACCACTTTTGCTGGATAAACAGTCAAAGGGTAGGTATCATTCAGAGTTGCTTTTATTTAGCTATTATTTTTTCTAAGTGCTCAATGAAGTATTTCAAGACTTGAATACGGGCATAGCGTTTATCATTGCTGGCTACGATATACCAAGGAGCATATTCGGTATCTGTGCGAATCAACATTTCATTCATAGCCTCTAAATATTGTGGCATTTTCTCACGATTGCGCCAATCTTCAGCTGTTATTTTATAGTTTTTGGCTGGATCTTCTACCCGATCTTCAAATCTTTCATATTGCTCTTGACTATCAATATATAAGAAAAACTTCATGACAGCCGTGCCGTGGTCGGCCAAGGTTCTTTCCATTTGATTAATTTCTTCATAAGCGCGTTCCCAATCTCTTTCAGGGGTGAAATTTTCTACCCTCTCAACTAAGACCCGCCCATACCAAGAACGATCAAAAATAACCATCTGACCATCTTCGGGCATTTCTTTTTGAAAACGCCATAAATAATGAAATTTTTCTTCTATAGGGTCTGGTGCGTTAATTCCAAATATTTTATAAGAACGAGGATCAATGTGCCGGGTCAACCGCTTAATTGCCCCACCTTTACCAGCTGCATCCATTCCTTCAAAGGCTAAAACAATGGGGATTTTCTGATCATAGCATTGGTAAACCAATTTAGCCGCTTGCTCTTGTAAGTCAGCTAACTCCTTGTGGTAATCATCTTTTGAAAGACTCTTACTTAAGTCAAATTGGTCAAGAACATCGTAAACCTGATCACGATCTCTTTTAATCGCTTCATCCCTAGTCCGGCACTGAACGATCCGTTCTATACCACGATGAATTTCATCAATTACCGTCCCTAAGACCATTTTAGAAGCATATTTTTTGTCCTCAGCTGCAACGATATGCCAAGGTGATCGTTTATTATTAGTTTGGGTAAGAATCTTTTCAAACCATTCTCGGTGGTCTTGGTAGTTTTTATTTTGTTCATAGTCTACCTCAGATAACAAATGCTTTCCTTCAACTGTCTCTTCAAGTTTCTTGATGCGTTTTTTTTGTGTTTTTTCCGTTATATTTATGAAAAACTTAATAACAATCATACCGTTATTTATCAAAGTACTATCTAGTTCTGTTAATTCACGAACACGCTGCTCTAGTTTTTCATCATTTTTTTGATCATGATTAAAGACTTGATAGTAAAAGGAACGATCATAGATAACTATTTCTTGATTAGAGGGAATTTTTTGCCAAAAACGCCAAACAGAAGGATGCGCTTTTTCCATTTGATTGGCCTTGTCAAAGACTTCTACTCTCACATAACGTGGATCGAGTTCACGCGTTAAATCGTTGATCACATAGCCTTTACCTGCCGATTCCCAGCCATCAATTAAAATTAAAACTGGAATTTCAAGTCCTTTAACTGTTCGTTGTAATTGATCGAGCCTTTCACCCAACTCTGATCTTTTATAGTTATCAAAGCGTTGGTCAATTTTTTCAAAATCAAAGTCTTTTAACATGGATTCTCCTTCTTTCTGTAATATTGGTAAGCATCTCTAGGATCGCCATTTTCTAAAAAAATAATGCCACAAAACTGAAATCCTAGCTTTGCTAAAATATGTTTCATTGGTTGATTTTCCTCATGTGTGTCAATTCTGATATTCGAATAATGTTCCAAGGTCCAGTCTAATAATGCTTGCCCACTACCTTTTGCTGATGGTAAAGATGCTAGTCGATGAATAGTCACATACTCTTCATCATTCAGCCACTGTCCCTGAATGTTTTTATAAGTAGGGTCTTCCCCTGCTAGCAAAGCCATCACTGCTAATATTTCATGATCGAGCCTATCTTCTACTATATAAGAATGTGCTGAACGATAATCATTTAGAATGACCTCTCTGCCAGGATAGCCATCAATCCATTGATTGAGATTACCAGTAGCCAATTGAAATCGACGTGCTTGATCATAAATGGCTTGCAACTTATCGATATCTTTTAATTCTACTCGACGAACCTGCCAGTCACTTGTTTTTTTTATCTTACTCAAAAGGATCCTCCTCATATTCTACATGCATTAAATATAAACCTTGTGGAGGCGCTGTAGGACCTGCCTGGTTGCGATCTTTTATATCTAGAAGTCGTTGCATCTCGATAGGTTCTTTAAGGCCGTCACCTATTTGAAGGGAAGTTCCCACAATAATACGGATCATATTGTATAAAAATCCGTTCCCTTTAAAATCAAAAACTAACTCTTGATTAGGAACGTCTAGATTAGCCTTTACTTCATATAAGTTTCTCACTTTATTCTCTTTATCTGTTTTAGTAGAGCAAAAACTTGTGAAATCGTGTTCTCCTTGTAGATAAGCTAAACCTTCTTGAATGCGCTCAATTTCAAAAGGATAACCATGGTGAGTGGTAAAATTTCGTTTAAAAGGATCTGGGAAAGCTTGAGTATCCACGCGATAGCGATAGGACTTTCCAATAGCATGGTAGCGGGCATGAAAATCTATCTTCGTCTGGTTACATTGAATAATACGAATGTCTTTTTCAAGAATAGAATTCAAAGCACGCAAAAGATTGATAGCCGGAATCGAAGCAGGAAAATCAAAATGGATCACTTGCCCCATGGCATGAACCCCTGCATCTGTTCGACCGGAACCTATAATTTTAATAGGGTTTTCTGGGCTTTTTTTAGCAATAAGAAGCAAGGCATTTTCAATTTTCTCTTGAATAGATATACCATTTTTTTGAATTTGATAACCGTGATAGTGACTTCCATCATATTGAACTTTAGCTACATAACGTGACAAACTCCCACTCCTTTCCATCTCATTTAATTATAGACATTCTTTTCTTCATTATAAAGGCTAATGGTTGCCTAACAAAAAAACTCTCTCATTCAATTTGAATGAGAGAGAAAAAAGTAATGTGTTATTAATCTTTTAATTTTTTCTTTGAATACGCAAGGCTGCCTAAACCTAAGAAGGAAAGTATTGTTGCTACGATAGGATAAGCATGCTGACTCGTTTCTCCAGTAGCTGGTAAGACGCTAGCGCCCTCAGCATCAGATCCTACACCTTGATTCTTATCAAAACTTTCACCTTGCTGTGGTCTTGAACCAGCCTTAGGCTTCAAGTCTTTAGAATATCCCATTACAAGATTTTGCAATTCTAATAATTGAGCTTTTGTTAAATCGTTTAAGTTACTTGCCTCAATTTCATTCACTAAAGCTTGAGCTTTCTTAAGATCAAAATCTTTAGGCTTACGATAATCTTCGATATTCTTTAACTTATATTTAAACATTTCAAAGTAAGCATTGAAGTTTTTAATTTCTTCTGATAATTCGTCTTCTTTTGCTTGTTCTGGTTTTGTTGGATCAGTTGGACTGGATGGTTCTTCCGGACTTAAATGCTCATCATTTACCTTAGTACCCATTAGAATGATCTCTGTTTGAGCCGGACGAATAACTTCTCCGGTTAACGGATTCAACAACCCTTTAACTCCTTCTTGAATAGTTAATTCGATTCCTTCTAATAAATAAGAGTCTGATTTTTTATCCGTTTCAAAATCAATTTCTACTGGACCATATTCCACAACTTTATCAGTCGCGTCTATAAGAATAACTAATTCACCATCTTCATCGATATTAGCTTTTCCTTCTTGACCTTCTTGGACAACGTTCATTTCACCCACAGCTAAATCTGCATTAAAACGTTTCACAACTTTAAATGGAATAGCTTTTAAATCTCTTAATTGAACTGGGATAGATGTTGCTTCACTTTCATTACCAAAGTCATCATAAACAGTAAAGGTTAGCTCTTTTCCTAACTTAGATTTAGGAATAGTATATAAAACTTTTCCTTCGACTGGGATAGGATTTAATAGTGAATCGAATGTCTTATCTACGCGACCGATCATGTCATTATCCGCCCATAATTCAACATAGTTCATGTTATCACTGAAGTCGATCTCGAAGTATAATAAATCCTTATCTGGACCAAAGACTTGGTTAACTTTAAGTTTTGGCGCTTCAATATCTCGTCTTATTCTTTGAGCCACTTGCTGCTTAACTAATTTATCGTTAGGACTCTTAACATAAGCAATCATTTCAATACTGTAAACTTTATTTTCGGTTAACTTCTCAGTAGATATATCTTCCTTAAAGTAGATCATACCCTCTATTTCTTCAAAAGCGACTGGGTGATTTTCTATAATGATATTTCCGTCTTCGTCACTCACTCGATACTCTAAATAATGAAGCTCATTATAATTTGAGATTTCACCTGAAAGGTCAATGAATTCTTGATACTCACCATATGGCTGGAAGTACCAAGGGCTATTAGTAACAATTGATGGTAAGTCGGTTGTATCTAAGCCTTTTTCTGCAATATATTCTTCTGGATTGCTCGGAGCCTCACCATAAGCTTTGTTCTCTTCAGTTACCTCTGCTTCTGGTTCTTCTCCTGGTTTAATATCAGATCCTCTTTCGACTTCTTCTAAAGTACCATCGGCTAATAAGCGATATTGTTTAATATTTCGAGCGTTGTCATATACCCAAATATCTAAGTCTTTATCTTCAAAACCTTCTTCTAGATTAATTGTAAATGTTTCTTTTAGTAATTGTGGATTATCATTCTTATTAACTTCTTGCCAAGATACAAATTGATCGCCACTATAAACCTCTACTGCAAAAATGCCAGATAAGTTATCTTCTACTGATAAAGTTACTTTGTTTTGTTCACGTTTGGCTTCTAACATAGCATCACTATTATCTAGTACAAACTTATACTCATAACGCTGTCTTTCAGCATCTGGCGCATCAATTTGTGCTTCGATTACATAATAATATTCACCTTCATCTACTTTCTCACCAAATGTATCGGTGAAATCCCAGCCAGTTCCCCAAGGATCTTGTAAGAATCGATATTGATCTTGGTATAAACGAGCAACTTTAAACATACGATTGATGATGGAAAGATCACGTATTTTTTCTCCAGCAGCATTTTCCACGTGGAAAGTTACATCGACTGCGTCACGTAAGAAAGCTAATTTCGGCGTTACTTTGTTTTCAAAGCCATCTTTCTCATTACTATTAACAAAAATCACCTTATCATCTTCAACTCGCCATGCATTAAAGTAATCCCAACCCTGTTCTAAACGCTTACGAACAAAGGCTGTTTTGTCGACACCACCATCCTCGTATTCAATCGGTAAGAAGTTGACATCTTTAGCGTCGGCAAAATCAATCATTTCATCAATAATCGGTAATTTATCCCATTCCCCCTTGAAACCAAAGAAAGGCAATGACAATTCAGTGGCTTTAGAATCAACTGGCTTGAAGAAGAAGTATCCTTGGACGTATTGATTTTGATCGATACCCATAGTTGAAATGATTTGTTCCATTGTTGCTGTTTGACCAGCTTTAACAGTAATTTCACCTAAACTCTCTTCTTTAATCGTTTCGGTTGTTTCTGTATAGCGACCTTCTTCATTAATCTTATCTTTTAATAAAACATAAGAAACAGTATAGGTCTGATCGTCTTTACCATAGTTTTTCAATTTTAGATTAGCTACAAATTGATCTTGAACTTCTTTTATTTCAAGCTTTCCGTCTTCTTTTGTATCTGTCTCATTAGTTGCCACAACAGTCACAAGATTATCTAAGGCTTTTTTGATATTCGCAAGACCTGCACCTTGTTGAATAGGAGTGTAATAAGAAGCACCCTCTTCAAGTGTATTTAACTTTGGAACGGCTGTATTCATTAAAATCAGCATTGCTAAGTCATCCTGTAATGGATCTTTTTCTTTCCCATTACGGACTAAAATACCTTCATCATAAAGTCTTTGCATTACAAGAGCAGCCATGCCCGATAAGTGAGGTGTTGCCATCGATGTTCCCGACATATTCTGATAACGATCATCACTCATTAAACTATAAATGAAACCACCTGGTCCGGCGATGTCCGGTTTTAATAGTAAGTCTGTAGAAGGCCCCCAAGAAGAAAACTCGCTGAGATTACCTGCCGTGAAAGCATCAAATGCTTGTAGTTCTTTAGAAATTTTGAAAAGGGCATCTTGATTAGAACTAGCAATTTCCTTAAGCTTCTGTCCAGACTCCTTAGTCACAAACATAATTGGAATATCTAAATTCTCTAAACCTGTCATTTCCATAGTATAAGGGCTTTCTAAATTATCATAAATAATTAGTCCTGCCGCATTGCGTTCTCTAGCTAACTGATATTTCTCATTAAATGAAGCATCCCCACGTTGGACTAGAACAATTTTCCCAGTAAAATCGACCTCTGCATTGTTGGTATCTTTATACAGTTCGTAATCTTCTACATTACCTTTGCCAAATTCTACAAGTGGTAATTCTTCACTGAATCCTTCAGGATAGGTAAAGGAGCCTGGGAAGTATTTAACTTCTTCTCCTGCTTTTACTTGAACATAGCGTTTCATTTCTTTTAAGTTATCGAATGAAGCAATCGACATGGAAGGATCCACACTGGCTGGATAGCCCATCGTGCTATTATCTGGATTTTTACCTAGTTGAGTATAATCTGTCCCCCAAGTAGCGTTACGGTCATTACCTGCTGCAATCATTGGAAGAATTCCTTTATCGCGAGCGTTTTGAACGGCTTTTGCCATTGGAGTATCACCCATAATGTTAAAGCCACTTGACATACCTAGAGACATATTAATGATATCAGCACCTAATTTAACCGAATCATCAAACGCTTTCATCCAAATGTCTTCATAAACTGTTGCGTTTACTTGATCTTCTGAGAAGGCTTTCATTAATAGTAATTGTACATGTGGCGCGATTCCACGAATACCACCCTCTTCTGGGTCACCATTTGCTCCAATCGTACCAGCTACGTGGTTTCCATGCTCATCTTTAGACTGTAAAGTGTCTACATTGTCAGCATAATTATAACCATATGCAATTTTATTAGAGTACCATTTACCTGGTAATCCTAATTTTTGAATCATTTCATTCATTTCTGTTTCATCATAACGTTTTTCGATATCATCAGCTAAAATGAAATCACGATGATAAGGATCAAAGCCTGTATCAATAACTGACACAACAATGTTTTCACCCTTATATTCTGTTTGGTAATCAGCTAATAAATCCATTCCAATTAAAGGACCAGAATTAATCATATTAGCTTCGGCTACTGGGCGTGTGTAACTTTGCGATACATTTACAGACAAGACTTGAGTCATCGACTTAAGTTGATCAATTGTAGCTTGGTTAGCTACAGCTGAGAAACCTGTAAATGAAGCTGAATATTCTTGTTCACCTTCTAAAGTAAGCCCTTGACCAGCGAGAAGATCAGTAATTTCTTTGATGGTTTTCTTTACTTCTTCTTCACTTTCTTTAATAGCTAACTGATAGAGTGTCTCGTCACGATAGTCTGCTCGATCAATAGCTGCTAGGTTATTGGTGCGCACAATTATCTTAACTTTATCTTCGGCTACTGCTTCATCATCTTTAGCTTCTGTTGTTTTAGTTGGCTCTGCTGTTTCTTCTAAGACTGTTGTTTCAACAGCTTCACTTGTTTCAACCGTTTCGCTTGTTTCAACTATCTCAGTGTTTTCAATAGTCTCAGTTTTTTCAATTGAAGTTGATGTCTCCACTATTTCACTTGTCTCTATGATCTCTTTTTTAGGAATCGCTTTCAATTTTTCATTTGAAAATTCTTTCGCTTGCTGTTTTTCCTCCACTGAATTCGTGGTAACTTTTTGATCCGACTCCCTAGTAGTCTGTTGATGACTGTTTTCTTGAAGCTGAACTTGATCCACTTTTACTTCTTGTTCTTCAGCATTAACTTGATTAGCCTGTGCCATCATCATTAACGCAAGCCCACAAGAACTAAGCACCTTCAATCGATTATTCATAAAATTCCTCCTCAAACGTTTTCATATGGATACATTTTAACAGATTTTTTTTAAATTTGATAGTGAATATAAGAAATAAATGAGTGTTTTATTAAATTGTAAGGGCTTGATTTTAATATTGTTAAACTATTAAAAATCCCTAAACACTAGGTTTAGGGTGCAATAAGATTGTAGTTTTAAATTAAATATAAAATCGAATAGTTAGAATGATTACGGTGATTAAAATCATGACAATTAAAACAATCACGTCGTTGCGATCATAATCTAAGTAACGGTACTTTGTTCGCCCCTCAGCACCATGATACCCACGTGATTCCATGGCCGTAGCTAGTTCCTCTGCTCGATTAAAAGCGGAAACAAATAGTGGAACAAGTATAGGAACAATTGCTTTCATCCGTTCCATCATAGACCCTTCATCAAAATCCACTCCTCTTGAACGTTGAGCATTCATTATAGTTTGAGCCTCATCTAAAAGTGTCGGTACATAACGTAAGGCAATTGACAACATTAAGGCTACTTCATGCGATGGAAATCCAAAATGTGTTAAAGGACGCAACAGATGTTCAATACCATCAGTTAACTCAAGCGGAGCAGTTGTTAAAGTTAAAATGGTTGACATCATAATAATTAAGAACAAACGCATAAAGATATAAAAGCCGCCTAATAATCCTAGCGATGTAATCGAAATGGGTCCCCAATTAAAATAAACCTGTCCTCCTGTTGTAAACAATATCTGAAAAATGACCGTAAAAAGAATAATCCATAGCATAGGCTTTAATCCCTTAAAGAAAAAACTAAGCTTCAACCGACTCAATTTGATGCCTATTAACAATACTAGAAATAAAGTTCCATATCCTACTACATTATTTGCAAAAAAAACAAGTAAAATAAAATAGAAAGTAGCAATCAATTTAGTGCGAGGATCGAGCGCATGAATCCATGAATCAATTTGAATATAGCGGCCGATTAATATCTTATCATTCATTAGCGCTAGCCTCCCAATCATTTTGTTGATGATTAATGTCAATTAGAATCTCTGCTAGTTGTTCTACTGTTAGAGGAGATTGCTTAATTTTTTTCATGAGATCTTCAGGAATTTTATCATCTAATAAATCAATAAACGCTAAAGTCTGTGGTAAACCTAATTGCTTTTCTCTCAACCATTCGGGATCAGAGAATACTTCTGAAGGAGTTCCTTGCTTAACAATCTGGCCATTTTCCAAAACCACCACATTATCGGCATACTTGGCCACATCATCCATCTGATGAGTAACTAATACGAGAGAAAGATGATAGTCCTTTTGCAATTGCATAAACATTTCCAGCATGGTGATTTGTCCCAGTGGATCCAGACCAGCCGTTGGCTCATCTAAAATTAAAACTTCTGGTTGCAATGCCAGTACACCGGCGATAGCAACTCTCCGCATTTGACCTCCACTTAAATCAAATGGTGACCGCTCAAAAAGTTCTTCATCGATTCCCACTAAACTTAGCATATCACGGGCAATTCGCTCGGCTTCTTCTTTAGAAACACCAAAATTTTGTGGACCGAACATAACATCTTTTAACACTGTTTCTTCAAAGAGTTGACTTTCGGGAAATTGAAAAACTACACCTATTTTTTTTCTTAGTGCTTTAAGGTTTTTATCTTTTGATTCGGATGTGATCACCCGACCGTCAATAATCAATTTGCCCCTAGTTGGTTTTAATAAGACGTTTAGGTGTTGGATAAGGGTAGATTTACCTGATCCTGTATGACCTATAATAGCTGTGACTTTTCCTTGTGGGATTTCTAAATCAATCCCTTTAAGTACAGGAACTTCAAAGGGGGTTCCTGGCGAATAAGTGAAATCTACTTGTTCAAATACGATTGAGATAGCCATTCTGCCATTTCCTCCTCTGTTAAGTAGTAGTCTGGGACATCCATTCCCTTTTCTTTTAGTTGCAAACGTAATTTCTCAGCAAAAGGAAGATCTAAACCCATTTCAATTAGGGATGTACCCATAGAAAAAATGTTAGCAGGAATATCTTTATAAATTACTTTTCCTTCTTTTAAAACGATGATTTGATCAGCTAGACTGGCTTCATCAATATCATGAGTAATGGAAATGACCGTCAATCCATACTTTTCTTTGATTTCTCGAACGACTTCGACCACTTCTTTGCGTCCTAAAGGATCCAACATAGCCGTTGATTCATCCATGATGATAATGTCTGGACGTAAAGCAACAACTCCAGCAATGGCAATTCTTTGTTTTTGCCCACCTGAAAGTCTTGCTGGCTCTTTTTTTAAGAAATCAAGCATTCGGACTTGTTGAACAGCTTCTTTTACGCGAACTTTCATTTCTTCACGATTGACCCCGTTATTTTCAAGACCGAAGGCCACGTCATCTTCAACAGTCGCACCGACGAATTGGTTATCAGGGTTTTGAAAGACCATACCAACTGATCGACGAATATCCCAAACAGTCTCTTCTTGTAACTTCATGCCTTTAACGTATATTTCTCCTTCGTAAGGCACTAGAAGACCATTAATCGTCTTTGAAAGAGTAGACTTGCCCGATCCATTCGGACCAATGAGCGCTACCCATTCCCCTTTATTGATACTTAAAGAGATATCCTTAATAGCGTCTTTCTCGGCACCAGGATACTGAAAAGAAACTGAATCGATTCGGATAATTTCTTCTTTCATTATTGTCTCCTTAAAAGATATTCTTATATTAATAGTTAAAGTCGTTTGCTTTCCTTAACTATTAATACAAGTTTTATGTATAAAAAAAACACTTGAAGATGATAGCAGGATTGAGATTAGAAATTCGGCTAATCCCAATCCACCAATTATATTGGTTGCTATAGAGCTAGACTCCTCGATTATCTCTTGAAATCATAACACTCTCCATCATCAAAGTGAATTAGTCAACTTAAGAAATAGCGTTATCTTAAACTAGCTCTAAGATAACCATCGGTGCACCGTCGCCACGACGAGGACCTTTCTTAAGGATACGTGTGTATCCACCATTACGTTCAGCGTAACGCTCAGCATAAGTATCAAACACACGATTTAATACAGTCTCAACCACTACCTCATCACCTTCGATACGAGCATCTGCAATTTCATTGCGTAAAAATGCTGCTGCACGACGACGAGAAGCTAAATCACCTTTTTTACCCAGAGTGATCATTTTATCAACTGTCTTACGAACTTCTTTAGCGCGGGCTTCAGTTGTTTCGATACGCTCGTTGATAATCACATCTGTCGTTAAATCACGTAGTAAAGCCTTACGTTGTGAACTCGTACGACCTAATTTACGATATGACATTCAGTTTCCTCCTTTACTCTCTACTAGTCTTCTTCACGTAAGCTTAATTCTAAACCAGCTAATTTATTTTTCACTTCATCTAATGACTTACGGCCGAGGTTACGAACCTTCATCATTTCAGCTTCGGATTTATTAGTTAGCTCTTGAATTGTATTTATTCCGGCACGCTTTAGACAATTATAAGATCGAACAGACAGATCAAGTTCTTCTATCGTCATGACAAGAACTTTTTCTTTTTCTGCTTCTTCTTTTTCTACCATAATTTCAGTATTACGTGCTTCATCATTCAAATCTACAAAGATATTTAAATGTTCAGTTAAAATTTTTGCAGCTAAACTTAGAGCTTTTTCTGGACTTATTGACCCATCGGTCCATATATCCAATGTAAGCTTATCATAAATATTTCGCTGTCCAATCCGAGTATTTTCAACTTGATAGTTTACTTTTTTGATTGGAGTGTAGATCGAATCAATCGGCAATACACCAATTGGTGTATCTTCTCGCTTATTATGTTCACTTCGAACAAATCCACGACCATTTGACACATTCATTTGCATATTCAATTGAGCACCTTCTGCTAAGGTACAAATATACAAGTCAGGGTTTAGGATTTCGATTTCATTATCATGAATAATATCTGCTGCTGTTACTGTTTTAGGACCTGCAACATTTAATTCGATCACCTTATCTTCTTCTGTATGTGTATTGAAAGCTACTTCTTTTAAATGCAAAATGATGGTTGGAACGTCTTCAACCACGCCTTTTATTGTAGCAAATTCATGAACTACGCCTTCAATTTGAACACTTGTAATCGCTGATCCTGGTAATGAAGATAACAAAATTCTACGTAATGAATTTCCAAGGGTTGTTCCATAACCACGTTCAAGTGGCTCAACGACAATTTTACCATACTTAGCATCGTCACTGATTTCAATCGTTCTAATATCTGGTTTTTCAATTTCGATCATCGATTATTTGCCCCTTTCAAAACGTTTGTCGCGATGATAATTTCGTTTCTAAACGGATTCTACACAATTATCATTATACACGGCGACGTTTTGGTGGACGGCATCCGTTGTGTGGAATTGGTGTAACATCACGAATAGCTGTAACATCTAATCCAGTTGCTTGTAATGAACGGATTGCAGACTCACGACCTGAACCTGGACCTTTAACAGTTACTTCGACTGTCTTCATGCCATGATCCATTGCTCCTTTAGCTGCAACCTCAGATGCCATTTGCGCTGCAAATGGAGTTGCTTTCTTCGAACCACGGAATCCAAGTGATCCAGCTGATGACCATGAAACAGCATTTCCATTCACATCAGTGATCATAACAATCGTATTGTTAAAGGTTGAACGAATATGAGCAATTCCTTTTTCAATATTCTTTTTAACACGACGACGACCTCTACGTGCTTGTTGTTTTGCCATGAATTTTAACCTCCTTTGTTAAGTTCTATCTAATTGGTTTCTTAGGACCTTTACGAGTACGTGCATTATTTTTAGTGTTTTGTCCACGTACAGGTAAGTTACGACGATGACGGATACCTCTTAATGAACCAATATCTTGAAGACGTTTGATGTTCATGCTGACCTCACGACGTAAGTCTCCTTCAACACGAATCTTATCAATGATTTCACGGATACGATCCAATTCGTCGTTCGTTAAATCTTTTACACGTGTATCTTCAGAAACATTTGCCTCTTCTAAGATTTTCTTAGCAGTTGAGTTGCCGATACCGAAGATATACGTTAAAGAAATAACCACACGTTTTTCGCGGGGAATATCTACTCCTGCAATACGAGCCATGCAATTTCCTCCTTCTTAATTATTATCCTTGACGTTGTTTGTGTTTTGGATTTTGACAAATCACCATAACTTTTCCTTTACGGCGAATAACTTTGCATTTTTCACAAATTGGTTTTACTGATGCTCTAACTTTCATTATACTCCTCCTTATTTCGTAGACTACTTAAAGCGATAGGTAATGCGGCCACGAGAAAGGTCATAAGGGGATAATTCAACAGTGACTTTATCTCCAGGTAGAATACGGATATAATTCATACGGATTTTACCAGAGACGTGTGCTAATATTTCATGACCATTCTCAAGTTCTACCTTGAACATAGCGTTCGGTAGAGTTTCCATAATAATACCTTCTACTTCAATTACATCATCTTTTGCCATTCACTTACCTCCTATGGACGAAGTTTTATAATTTACTTAACACTTCTTGAATCTTGCTATAAACTTGATCGATAGAATTTTCTCCACTCACTCGGTGCAACAATCCAAGTTCTTCGTAATAAGCTAGAATTGGTTGAATCGATTCCATTTGGAGATTAATACGATGAGCAACTTTTTCAGGTTTATCATCTTCACGTTGATAGAAGTCATGAGCGCCACATGAATCACATGTGTTCTCTACTTTTGGTGGATTATAAATCTTATGGTAACTTGCTCCACAAGATCCACAGATAATTCTTCCACTTAAGCGTTCTTTTAGAACTTCAGGAGCCACATCAATGTAAATAACGGCATCGATTTTAGAATCGAGGCTTTCAAGGTTGTCACTTAAAGCGCGGGCTTGTTGTAAAGTTCTTGGATAGCCATCCAACATAAAGCCATTTTCTTTTACGTCGCTTTGATTTAAACGTTCTTTAACAAGTCCGTTAGTAATTTCATCTGGAACGAGATTACCATTGTCGGTATATGATTTCGCCTCTAGTCCTAGTGGCGTCTCATCTTTAATCGCTTGCCTGAATATATCGCCAGTAGCAATATGGACAACCGGATAGTCTCGAGTAATTTGTTCACTCTGAGTTCCTTTACCAGCCCCAGGTAAACCCATTAATAATATATTCATTAATTAATCATCCTTTATATTTGTCTATTACGCAATTATAAATTCAAGAAACCTTGATACCGACGTTTAATCATACGACCTTCAATTTGCTTAGCTGTTTCAATCGCTACTCCAACTACAATTAGCAAACTTGTACCTGACAAAGCAATATTAGCGGGAACTTTCCAAATGAAGCTCACGACAATTGGTAATAGTGCAATCACTGTTAAGTAAATTGAACCTACACCACTCAAGCGATTAATTAAACGAGTAATGTAATCTTCAGTATCTTTTCCTGGCCGTACACTCGGAATATATGCAGCTTGTTTCTGTAAGTTTTCAGCTACCTTTTCTGGATTCACTTGAATTAATGAATAGAAGAAGGTGAATGCGATTAAAAGAATTGTATAGAATACCGCACCATACGGATGCTGAATGTTTAATACTTTGCTAAGTAATTCCATCACGCCACCCTCAGGATTTGGATTAATTAAACCGATAATCGTTTGAGGCGTAGTTAAAAATGATGTCGCAAAGATGACTGGAATAACTCCAGCAGAGTTAATTTTTAGCGGCAAATGCGCCATATGTCTAGCGCCAGATACTTTTTTGGAGTGGTGGATCGGGATGCGACGCTGAGCCCTTTCCATTATGACGACAATGGTTGTCATAACAATAAGAGCTAGAACAACTCCTAAACCAATTAGAATATTGATTCCCAATTTGTCGCCAGCTCCAATGATCATCGTATTCACAAAAGCGACAACTTCCTGTGGAATTTGTGCTAGAATACCTGACATAATTAAAATAGAAATCCCATTACCGACACCCTTACGTGTAATTTGTTCACCTAACCAAACGAGTAACATGCTGCCCGCTGTTAAGACAAGAGCAATTGTTAAATAGGTGGAAGGTTGTGGATTCTTAATTAAACCTAAACCGGACATACGGTTTAAACCATATGAAAGACCAGCTGATTGGATATAGCCTATGACTATGGCTAAGTATATCGTCCACTGGTTTAATTTACGTCGTCCCACTTCACCTTGCTTGGCCCATTCAGTAAACTTTGGAATAATATCCATTTGTAAGAGTTGAACAATAATGGAAGCTGTAATATAAGGCGAGACTCCCATAGCAAACAGTGAATACCGGCCTAAGGCTCCTCCACCAAATGTGTTTAAGAGCCCCAAAAGACCATTACTTGCTATTGAATCTAAAACTTTCGCATTTACTCCTGGCATAGGGATATGCGATCCTAATCTAAAGATTGCTAAAATAAACAAGGTGAAAAGAATTCTTCTTCTAACATCTCGCGAACTAAAAGCATTCTTAATAAATGTGAACATTAGATCACCTCGATTGAACCGCCAGCTGCAGTAATAGCTTCCTCTGCAGTTTTAGAGAACTTGCTAGCTTGAACAGTCAATTTTTTCTCTAAGTTACCCTCACCTAAGATTTTTACTCCTGATAATTCTTTTTTAATAACACCTGATTCAATCAATAAAGCCGGTGATACAACGGTTCCCTCGTCGAACATATTTAATGTCTCAAGATTAACAATTGCATAGTCTTTACGATTAACATTAGTGAAACCACGTTTTGGTAAACGTCTGAATAGAGGTTGTTGTCCTCCTTCAAATCCTAACCGTACACCGCCACCTGAACGCTGTTTATGTCCGCCTTGTCCACGACCAGCTAATTTACCGTTACCTGAACCTTGTCCACGACCTACACGGTTACGTTCCTTGCGCGCACCTTCAGCGGGTTTTAATGTGTGTAATTTCATATTGGCACCTCCTTATACTAGTATACTAGATTTAAGCTTCTTTTACTTCTACTAAGTGACTAATTGTTTGGAGCATTCCACGAATAGCTTCATTATCAGGTTTTATAACGGTTTTATAAGTTTTTGTTAACCCTAAAGCTTTGGCAGTAGCTACATGATTCTTTTTACGACCAATTAGGCTACGTTTTAAAGTGATTTCTAAGTTTGCCATGGACTTTCCTCCTAACTTAATAATTCTTCTACTGTTTTACCACGCAATTGAGCCACTTCTTCAACCACTTTTAGTTGCTTCAAAGCTTCAACAGTCGCGCGAATCATATTAATAGGTGTATTAGAACCTAATGATTTAGAAGTTACATCAGCAACACCTGCTAATTCCATAACGGCACGAACAGGCCCTCCTGCAGCCACTCCAGAACCGGCTTGTGCTGGTTTAAGCAGAACGCGTCCACCACAGAATTCACCGATAACTTCATGAGGAATCGTTGTTCCTGCCATTGGGACAGTTACTAGGTTTTTCTTAGCCGCTTCGATTGCCTTACGAATTGCTTCTGGAACTTCTTGAGCTTTACCGGTTCCAAAACCAACGTGTCCTTCTTTATCTCCAACAACTACAAGTGCTGAGAAACGTAAACGACGTCCACCTTTTACAACTTTAGTTACTCGGTTAATCGCTACTACACGTTCTTCAATTTCACCTAAATTTTCTGGTTTAATATTAACCATCGATCGGTTTCCTCCTTTTCTTAAAATTCGAGTCCATTTTCACGTGCAGCTTCAGCTAAGGCTTTAACACGTCCGTGATAGATATATCCGCCACGGTCAAATACTACGACTTTAATTCCTTTTTCAGCAGCGCGTTCAGCAATTAATTTTCCAACAGCAGAAGCTTGTTCTGTTTTACTTGCCTTAGCTACTGACTCATCTTTACTAGAGGCACTTGCTAGCGTCACACCCGCTACGTCATCAATTAATTGAGCGTAGATGTTTGTATTTGAACGAAATACGTTTAAGCGTGGGCACTCAGCAGTACCAGAAATCTTATTACGAATACGATTATGGCGTTTTTTACGCGACTTATTTTTATCTGGTTTAGTAATCACAATGGTCACCTCTTTAATTTAATTTTGAATTTAATTTGATAAATAATTCGATTATTTACCAGTTTTACCTTCTTTGCGAATAACATATTCATCAACATAACGAATTCCTTTGCCTTTATATGGTTCAGGTGGTCGAATGCCACGAATATTAGCTGCTAATTCGCCAACTTTTTCTTTATTATAACCGTTAACAATGATTTGTGTGTTTGAAGGAACTTCAAATGATACACCTTCTGAAGCTTCAAACTCAACCGGGTGTGAAAGACCTACGTTTAGAACTAACTTAGTACCTTGTAATTGAGCACGATATCCAACACCAATTAATTGAAGTTCTTTTTTAAAGCCTTCAGAAACACCAACAACCATATTATTAATTAAAGAACGGGTTGTTCCATGTAATGAGCGATTTACTTTTGAATCGTTTGGACGGCTAAATGTAATCTCTGATTCATTAATTTCAATCTTGATGTTTGGACTAACTTCTCTAGTTAATTCACCTTTTGGTCCTTTGACAGTCACTGTATGACCATCCATTGAAACGGTTACGCCAGCTGGAATTGTTACGGGATTATTTCCTATACGACTCACAGGGGCTGCACCTCCTTTAATTTTATAAGTTTTACCAAATATAAGCTAACACTTCGCCACCAATACCTTGTTGACGAGCTTCTTTATCTGTTATCACACCATTTGATGTTGAGATAATTGCAATCCCTAAACCATTTAGTACTTTAGGAATATCTTCTGACTTAGCATAAATACGTAATCCTGGTTTAGAAATACGCTTGATACCAGTAATAACCTTTTCATCATTACGGCCATACTTCAAGAAGATAGTGATTTCATTTTGTTTGTTATCTTCAGTGATTTCAAAGTTTTTGATGAAACCTTCTCTTTTTAAGATTTCAGCAATCGCAACTTTAGCATTTGAAGAAGGTGCAGATACTATTTTATGTCCTACACTGTTTGCATTACGAATTCTTGTTAGAAAATCTGCAATTGGATCTGTCATTGCCATGTGGATTTACCTCCTTTGATTAATTATATATTTCTTACCAGCTTGCTTTTTTAACGCCTGGAATTTGTCCTTTATAAGCAAGTTCGCGGAAGCAAATACGGCAAAGCTTGAACTTACGGTACACAGAGTGCGGACGACCACAACGTTCGCAGCGAGAATACTCTTGAACCTTGAACTTTGGTTTGCGTTGGTTTTTAATTCTCATTGATGTTTTAGCCAAAGATAATGCCTCCTTTATTTCTTGAATGGCATGCCTAATTCTTTTAGAAGGGCATGTGATTCTTCATCAGTGTTTGCAGTAGTTACAACAACAATGTCCATTCCACGTACTTTATCTACATTATCGTAACTAATTTCCGGGAAGATTAATTGTTCTTTAACACCTAGTGTGTAGTTACCACGACCGTCGAATGCACGGCTTGAAATCCCTTGGAAGTCTCTTACTCGTGGTAGTGCGACCGAGATTAATTTATCTAAGAAATCATACATTCTTTCGCCACGTAAAGTTACTTTTGCACCAATTGGCATGCCTTCACGTAAACGGAAACCAGCGATTGATTTCTTAGCTTTAGTAATGATTGGTTTTTGCCCAGAAAGTAAAGTTAATTCATCCACTGCTTTTTCTAAGTTTTTAGCATTTCCAGTTGCGTCACCCACACCCATGTTGACTACGATTTTCTCAACTTTTGGGACTTGCATAATTGAAGAATAATTAAATTGCTCTACCAATTTTGGGGCAACTTCATTAAGATATTTTTCTTTTAAACGATTTGTCATTTAAAGTTCCTCCCTTCTAATTAATTGATAGTTTTATCTGATTTTTTAGCAAAACGAACTTTTTTGCCATCTTCAAAGCGGTAACCTACACGACTTGCTTCGCCAGTTTCTGGATCCACTAATTGAACATTTGATACATGAATCGCTGCTGGGAATTCTTCAATTCCACCAGTTTGTGTTTGACTTGGCTTACGATGTTTCTTCGCAATGTTAATTCCTTCTACAACAACTCTATCTTCACTTGGAATACTTTTAATAACCGTACCTTGTTTCCCTTTATCTTTACCAGAAATCACAAGGACTTTATCTCCTGTTTTAATACGCATGAACTGTTTCCTCCTTTTTCTTAAAATTACAGAACTTCTGGAGCTAATGAAACAATCTTCATGAAGTTGTTATCACGCAATTCACGTGCAACTGGTCCAAAGATACGTGTCCCACGTGGGCTCTTATCGTCTCGAATAATTACACATGCATTTTCGTCAAACTTAATATAAGAACCATCCTTACGGCGAGCTCCTGATTTAGTTCGAACGATTACCGCTTTAACAACATCACCTTTTTTGACAACTCCACCTGGCGTTGCGTGTTTAACCGTTGCAACGATGACGTCGCCTATATTAGCTGTTTTGCGCCCTGATCCGCCTAACACTTTAATTGTCAACACTTCACGAGCTCCTGAATTATCAGCAACTTTTAATCGACTTTCCTGTTGAATCATTTCGTTATCCTCCTTCCGATTTTCGCAATTATTAGATAATTACTGCTTCTTCAACAATTTCTAATAAACGGAAGCGTTTCGTAGCAGATAATGGACGAGTTTCCATGATACGTACGATGTCGCCTTCTTTAGCTTGATTTAACTCATCATGAGCTTTATATTTCTTAGAATATTTTACACGTTTACCGTATTTAGGATGAATTTTACGTGTGTCTACTTGCACAGTAATGGTTTTGTCCATTTTATCTGACACTACACGTCCTTGGTAAACTTTACGTTGGTTACGTTCAGTCATTTAATATGTGCCTCCTTTGTCGTTTTTACTTAGACAATTCTTGCTCACGCAAGACTGTTTTTATGCGAGCAATAGATTTACGTACTTGACGTAAACGGGCAGTGTTTTCTAATTGTCCTGTTGCTAATTGGAATCGAAGGTTAAACAATTCTTGCTTAAATTCTTTTTCTTTTTCAACCATTTCAGCAGTGGATAATTCTCTTATTTCATTAATTTTCATTCGATTCACCACCATATTCTTCACGTTTTACAAATTTTGTCTTGATTGGCAATTTATGGGAAGCTAAACGGAAGGCTTCTCTAGCGATCTCTTCGCTCACACCGTCAATTTCAAATAGAACTTTTCCACGTTTTGTAGGTGCTACCCATCCTTCGGGTGCCCCTTTACCTTTACCCATACGAACACCAATAGCTTTACTTGTATATGATTTATGAGGGAAGATCTTAATCCATACTTTCCCACCACGTTTCATATAACGTGTCATAGCGATACGGGCAGCTTCGATTTGACGGTTGGTAATCCAACCTGTTTCTGTAGCTCTTAGACCGTATGATCCAAAGTCAACTTGCTTTCCACCTTTTGCTTCTCCGCGCATTTTACCACGGAATTCACGACGGTGTTTTACACGTTTAGGTACTAACATGATTAATTTCCTCCTCTCTGAGAGTTATTTTTAGTTGGTAAGATTTCACCACGACAAATCCATACTTTCACTCCAAGTTTTCCATATTGAGTGTCTGCTTCTTCCCAAGCATAATCAATATCAGAACGTAGCGTATGTAATGGAACTGTTCCTTCAGTATAGTGCTCAGTTCTTGCCATATCCGCACCATTTAAACGGCCAGAAACCATCGTTTTGACTCCTTTAGCGCCAGCTCTCATCACACGTTGGATGGCTTGCTTTTGAGCCCGACGAAATGCCACACGGTTTTCTAATTGTTGAGCGATATCTTCTGCAACTAATTTAGCATCTAATGCTGGTTCTTTAATTTCAACAATGTTTAATTGAACTTGTTTGCCGGTTAATTTATTTAGTTCAGCACGTAATACGTCGACTTCTGATCCACCTTTACCAATTACCATACCTGGCTTAGCTGTGTTAACAGAAACTACAACGCGGTTTGCTGCACGTTCAATTTGAATAACGGATACAGAGGCATCAGCTAATTTCTTGTAGAGATACTCACGAATCTTGATATCTTCGTGTAAATAGTCTGCATATTGCTTGTCTGCGTACCATTTAGTATCCCAATCGCGGATGATGCCAACTCGCATTCCAATCGGATGTACTTTTTGACCCATTAATTAAGCCTCCTCTTTTTCTGATACCACAATTGTAATGTGGCTTGTACGTTTTAAGATCGGTGAAGCTGACCCTTTAGCACGAGGACGGAAACGTTTCATGGTTGGTCCTTCGTTAACGTATGCTTCACTTACATACAACGTTTCTAAATCTAAGTCATAATTATGTTCAGCATTTGCAATAGCTGACATTAATACTTTTTCTATAATTGGTGAACCAGCTTTTGGAGTGAACTTCAAAATAGCCATTGCTTCTCCAACTTGCTTGCCCCTGATAAGATCCATTACTAAGCGAGCTTTACGAGGAGCAATTCGAACTGTTTTTGCCATTGCCTTAGCAGATGTAATTTGTTCAGACATCTTATATACCTCCTCTTATTAGCGTTTCTTAGTTTTCTTATCTTGGTCAACGTGGCCTCTATATGTACGTGTAGGAACGAACTCTCCTAACTTATGACCGACCATATCTTCTTGGATAAATACAGGCACGTGCTTACGGCCATCATATACAGCAATTGTCATCCCAATAAAATTAGGGAAAATTGTTGAACGACGAGACCATGTCTTAATCACTTGTTTTTTTTGGGCATCTTGTTGAGCCTCTACCTTTTTCATTAAATGTTCATCTATAAAAGGTCCTTTTTTCAAACTACGAGTCACAATGTAGCCTCCCTTCAGAATTTATTGGTTATTATTTCTTACGTCCACGAATAATTAATTTGCTAGATTTCTTCTTAGCGTTACGAGTTTTAACACCCATAGCTTTTTTACCCCATGGTGTCATTGGTGATGGACGACCGATTGGAGTACGACCTTCACCACCACCGTGTGGGTGATCGTTAGGGTTCATTACAGATCCACGAACAGTTGGACGTTTTGATAACCAACGAGAACGTCCTGCTTTACCAATATTAATCAATTCGTGTTGTTCGTTACCAACTGTTCCGATCGTTGCACGGCAAGTTGATAAGATCATGCGAACTTCACCTGAGTTCAGACGAACTAGAGTGTATTTGCCTTCTTGTCCTAAAACTTGAGCACTTGTACCAGCTGAACGAATTAATTGTCCACCTTTTCCTGGTTTTAATTCCACGTTGTGAATAACTGTACCAACCGGAATATTAGATAGTGCTAAAGCGTTTCCTATTTGGATATCCGCATTGTCACCAGACTCAATTTTTTGGCCTACTTTAAGGCCTTTAGGTGCTAGAATATATGTTTTAACACCGTCTTCATAATGCACTAGAGCAATGTTAGCAGTACGATTTGGATCGTATTCAATTGTTTTAATTGTTCCGACTACTCCATCTTTATTACGTTTAAAATCAATCACACGGTAAGCACGTTTATTTCCACCACCGTGGTGACGTACGGTTATTTTTCCTTGACCATTACGACCTGCACGTTGTTTTTTTGACTCTAACAAGCTTTTTTCAGGTGTTTTTGTAGTGATCTCTGAAAAATCATATCCAGTCATGTTACGACGTCCATTAGTCGTCGCTTTATAATGTTTAATTGCCACTGCGTTACCCTCCTATTTTAATATTTTCCAGAATTACTCAGCGTCTTCGCCAAACAATTCGATCCGGTTTGAATCTTCTGTTAAGGTAACCACTGCTTTTTTGTACTTACGAGTGAAACCTTGATAACGTCCCATTCTCTTTGCTTTTCCATCTACATTAATAGTATTAACTTTCGCTACTTTAACACCTTCAAACATTGCTTCAACAGCTTGCTTGATGTGAGTCTTATTAGCACGACGGTCAACCTCGAAAGTATATTTATTATCATCAATGGCTAGCATTGATTGTTCGGTAATTACTGGACGTAATAAAACTTCTGATAATTGCATTATGCTAAAGCCTCCTCTACTGTTGAAAGCGCAGCTCTTGTAATTAAGATACGATCCGCATTAATTACATCTAAAACATTCACATTCAAATCATCAATCACTTTTACATTTGGAATGTTACGTGCAGATAAGTACGCTGTTTCATTTGCACCTTCTAAGATTAATAATGTTTTGCTATCAATATTTAAGTTGTTTAATACCGCTTTGAATTCTTTTGATTTTGGTGCGTCAAAGACTAATTCATCAACAACTGTTAACTTCTCATCCATAACTTTTTGAGATAGTACAGAGTTTAAGGCTAAACGACGCATTTTCTTAGGTAATTTGTAACTGTATGAACGAGGTGTTGGTCCAAAGACAATTCCACCGCCTACCCACTGTGGTGATCTAGTAGAACCTTGACGCGCACGTCCAGTTCCTTTTTGTCTCCACGGTTTACGTCCTCCACCGCTAACGGCTGAGCGATTTTTAACCGCGTGAGTCCCTTGACGTAGTGAAGCTCTTTGCATTACGACTGCTTCGAAAACTACCGCTTCATTAGGTTCAATTCCGAAGATTGCTTCGTTTAATTCAACTTCTCCTGCTTGTGTTCCATCTTGTTTAAATAATGTAACTTTTGGCATTTGCTCGTTCCTCCCCTCTTAGATATTATTTAACTGTTTTAATTGCTTGTTTAATTTCAACGAGTGACTTCTTAGCACCTGGAACGTTTCCTTTAATAAGAATCACATTGTTTTCGCTATCTATTGATACGATTTCCAAGTTTTGAATAGTGATACGTTCGCCACCAGTTTGTCCAGGTAATTTTTTACCTTTAAACACTTTAGAAGCGTCTGACGCCATACCCATTGATCCAGGACGACGGTGGTAACGAGAACCGTGAGCCATAGGTCCACGAGATTGTCCGTGGCGCTTAATAGCTCCTTGGAAACCTTTACCTTTGGATGTACCCGTCACATCGACGATGTCACCAACTGCGAATGTTTCAACTGTGATTTCTTGCCCTACTTCATATTCTCCTAGCTCAACATCACGAAATTCGCGAACGAAGCGCTTAGGAGTAGCATTAGCTTTTGCTACATGACCCTTATGTGGTTTGTTAGTCAATACTTCACGTAAATCTTGGTATCCTACTTGAACTGCTTCATAGCCATCTGTTTCAACTGTTTTAACTTGTAAAACAACGTTTGCAGGAGCTTGGATAACAGTAACAGGAATTAATTCACCATTTTCAGTAAAGTATTGAGTCATTCCGACTTTAGTTCCTAAGATTCCTTTGGTCATGAGTACACCTCCATTATTTTATTTTTTATAATTTGATTTCTACGTCCACACCGCTTGGTAAGTCTAACTTCATTAAAGCGTCTACTGTTTTAGCAGTAGGGTTAACGATGTCGATCAAACGTTTGTGTGTACGCATTTCGAACTGCTCACGAGAATCTTTATACTTGTGTGTTGCACGAATAACTGTATAAACAGAACGGTCTGTTGGTAAAGGGATTGGACCCGATGTCTTAGCCCCTGTTCTTTGAGCAGATTCAACTATTTTCGCTGCAGAAACATCAAGAGCACGGTGCTCATAAGCTTTTAAGCGAATACGAATTTTTTGATTTGCCATTTTTATTTCCTCCTTCGTCAATATAAAATATGTGACTTGCTCCACAAGAATTTCTAACAAACCAGCCCTTGGCAACTTGTCCTGGCGTGTCACAACCTCTCGTTTCACTGCATATCTCCCTCTTCTCGAGGGATTGTGCCCATTTCGGGGCAGAACCCTCCAATTGACACAACCGATATTATACCGAAGATAGATTGCTAATGCAAGCGATAATCAAAGCTTTCTTGAGTATTTATAAAAAAAGATAGCTTTTATGTTTTTTTAGCTGCAGGAAAACTAATATCAATTTTCCTAGAAAAACATAATTGCTACCTTATTATATAGAGGATTTTAAATTATCTTACTTTAATTGTTTTTTAGCTTTTAAAGCAGCCACAGTAATGTAATTATACGGTTGGTTAAAGTGAGGTAGGAAGAAGGTATCTAATAAGGCTAACTTATCAATCGTAACTTCTTCTTGAATAGCTAGTGAAAACATATGGATTAATAAAGATACATCGTAATCTGAAGCTAGCTGAGCCCCTACTATCCGACGACTTGTCTTTTCATAGACAATTCTTATTTTGACTTGATGATTTTCAGGCATAAATCCGGGAAATTGTGTATCTTCATGTTCTACATAGTCTACATCAACACCTGCTAGTTCAGCTGCCTTTAACGTCAAACCAGTTGAGACTAATTTTAAGTTGAAAATATTAATTCCGTTTGATCCCTGTACACCAGCTCCTTCCAACTCAGTACCTGCAAGATTATGAGCTGCAACAATACCTGATCGAACCGCATTAGAAGCTAAGGCAATGTATGTTGTATCCTGAATGGCATTGGAGTAATTGCTGGCACAGTCTCCAATCGCATAGACATCATCATCTGATGTTTTAAAATGGCGGTCTACAAGATATGCTCCACCTTCAAATAAGTCGAGATGGTCTTTACCTAACTCGGTATTCGCTTGGAAGCCGATTGAATTAATTACCACATCTGCTTCATAAGTGCCCTTATCTGTTCTCACAGCCTTAACTTTACCGTTTTCACCGATATATTCTTGAACTAATTCACCAAAATGTGTTGATATGCCATTACGCTCTAAGTTTTGGTCCATCATCTTAGCGAATTCAGGATCATAGTAACTTGCTAGTGAAGTTTTTTCAGCATCAAAAATGCGAACGTTTTTTCCACGTCTCTTAGCAGCTTCAGCAATTTCGACACCGATATAACCTGCACCAATTACACAAACATTTTTTGCCCCTTTATCTGCTAAGGCTTTATCAACCGCTTGTCCTTCTTGGAATAATTTTAAGAAGTGTAATCCTTCCAAATCATGACCCGGGAATTTAGGAGTGATTGGCAATGATCCTGTAGCTAAGATTAATTTATCATAGCTTTCCTCAAGTTTTTCGCCATCTTTTTTCAGAGCGTATACCTTTTTATTCGAAAAATCGATGTTAGAAACCTCAGTTTCAGTATAAATTCGGGCTCTTTTTTAGCGAAAGCCTCCTCGTTTGTATAGAAAAGACCCTTATAATCATCAATTTGACGACCTACCCATAAAGCTGTTCCGCAGCCAAGATAAGAAAGATTTGAATTACGTTCCAACATCACAATTTCGTGCTCTGGATAATTTTCTAACAAAGTATTTGCCGCTGCTATTCCAGCATGGTTTGTTCCAATGATGATCACTTTCATAAATATTTCTGCCTCCAAATTGTTTTTTTCACAAGCTAATTGTACGCCTATATTTTACCATTCTCTCGAAAATAAGACAATTTTTACCCTTCTTTTTATCATGTGCTTTCATTAAACATTTTAGCGTTTAAATAAGCAACACTATTAAACTTACATAGCGTTAAAAACAATAATTTTTGTGGCTTATTTTAGATTGACAAGTAATAGTGTGCATTATATAATACGATAAGTTGCACTACTTAAATTTTTAGGAGGTTTGTTGATGAAACGTGTTTATGCATTTGGTGAAGGAAATGCCAAAATGAAGGATCTATTAGGCGGTAAAGGAGCCAACTTGGCTGAAATGACTAGTCTAGGCTTCCCTGTTCCCCAAGGATTTACTATTTCGACTCAAGCATGTTTGGAATACTTAGAGGAAGCTAAGGGGTTAAAAACTGAGCTTAAAGATGAAATTGCCGAAGCCGTGAGCCATCTTGAAGAAATCTCAGGCAAGACCTTTAATGATCCAGAAAAATTATTATTAGTTTCCGTTCGCTCTGGAGCAAAAATCTCTATGCCAGGTATGATGGATACTATATTAAACTTAGGGCTTAACGATGAAAATGTCTTAAAATTAGCTCAAATCACCAACAATGAACGTTTCGCATACGACTGTTATCGTCGTCTTCTACAAATGTATGGGAACGTCGTTTATGAAATCGATATGGCTAAGTTTGAAAAAATTCTTAAGCAAGTTAAATTAGACAATCATTTGCACTATGATTACGAATTGACAGCTGAACACCTTAAAGGAATTGTTAAAGATTATCAAGCTATCTATCAAGAAGAATTGAACCATCCATTCCCTCAAGATGTTTACCAACAGATTTACGCAGCGGTTGAAGCTGTCTTCAAATCTTGGAATAATCAACGGGCTATTGTTTACCGTCGCTTAAACAATATTCCAGATGACTTAGGTACTGCTGTTAACATCCAAGAAATGGTCTTTGGTAATAGTGGCGAAACTTCTGGTACAGGTGTTCTCTTCACACGTAATCCCGCAAACGGTAAGCACGAATTATACGGTGAGTACTTAACTAATGCACAAGGTGAAGACGTAGTTGCTGGTATACGTACCCCTGTTTCAATTAATCGTCTACGTGACCAATTCCCTAACATCTATCAACAAATCATAGAATTAACTGAGAAACTTGAAAAGCACTATTCGGATATGCAGGATATTGAGTTTACGATTGAGGATAAAAAATTGTATATTCTGCAAACAAGAAATGGCAAGCGGACTGCTCAAGCAGCTGTCAAAATCGCGGTGGACTTTGTAAATGAAGGCATCTTATCACCCGACCAAGCCCTTCTAACTATTAATCCAGAATCCCTCCATACATTGCTACACCCTGCCTTTGATCCGAATGCTCTAAATCAAGCTGAATTAGTTTCTAAGTTGGGCTTGCCAGCCAGTCCGGGTGCTGCAACTGGACAAATCGTTTTTGATGCAGTCACTGCAAAAGAGTGGGCAGATGCTGGCAAATCAGTTATTTTAGTGCGTCATGAAACTTCACCTGAAGATATTGTGGGTATGAACTCTGCTAATGGCATTGTAACCAGTCAAGGAGGAATGACTTCTCATGCAGCGGTTGTTGCTCGCGGAATGGGTAAATGCTGTGTAGCTGGTTGTAGTGAATTGGACATCAATGAAGATAAGAAGACTTTATCTTATCCTGGTGGTCAACTAAATGAAGGAGATATCATTTCTGTAGACGGTACGACAGGATGTCTTTACATCGGTGAAATCCCAACAGTTGCAGGCGGAGCAAATGAAGACTTAGATAAGGTCTTAGAATGGTCTCGTCAGCATGCTCAATTAGCTATTCGTATGAATGCCGAAACAGCTTCAGATATTGAAAACGGTTTACGTTTTGGAGCAGTTGGTATTGGACTAGTTAGAACTGAACATATGTTCTTCCAAGAAGACCGTCTAATAGCCATCCGCAAATTCTTACTTGCCAAAAACCCTGCTGATCGTCAAACATCTTTAGATGCTATCCGTAATTTCCAAACCGAAGATTTTTCACATATCTTTGAGTTAATGCAAGAAAAACCAGTGGTAGTACGTTTGCTAGATGCTCCTTTACATGAGTTTTTACCGCATGGTCAAAATGAAATCAAACAAGTTGCTAAACAACTTCAAATTGATGCTTCTGAATTGAGTGACCGGGTGCAGTCTATGAAGGAAGTTAACCCTATGATGGGCCACCGTGGTTGTCGTATGGGAATGTCCTACCCTGACTTATATATCATGCAAGCAGAAGCAGTTATCCGATCAGCTATGAAAGTAGCAAAAGACGGTGTTAAAGTTAAACCAGAAATCATGATTCCTTTAGTGAGTAGTCAAGCTGAATTAATTCACTTGAAAGCAAAAATAAAAGAACACTTAGAAAATGTTCTAAAGCAAGAAAAGGTAAGTATGGAATTTACAGTTGGAGTAATGGTTGAAACACCTCGTGCATGCTTAATTGCCGATCAATTAGCAAATGACGCTGAATTCTTCTCGTTCGGAACCAATGACTTGACTCAACTAACCTTTGGCTACTCACGAGATGACGCTGGTAAATTCTTAAATCAATACCTTGACCAAGGCATTTTAAAAGATGATCCTTTCCAAACTATTGATACTTTTGCTGTTAAAGAACTTGTTGAGATAGCTGTAGAACGAGGACGATCCGTGAAAGAAAACTTGAAAATTGGTGTTTGTGGAGAACTAGGAGGAGACCCTCGTTCCATTGAACACTTCCACCAAGTAGGGCTTTCATATGTATCTTGCTCACCTTACCGTGTACCAATTGCACAATTAGCCGCTGCACAAAGCGCTATTAAAAACGTATAATTAATTAACTAGGAGGGGAACTATGAAACTTTCACCCCGACAAGAAGAAATCATCTCAATCGTTAAAGAAAATGAACCAATCACCGGCGACGAAATTGCTAGTAAGCTTGGTTTAACAAAATCAACATTGCGTAGTGATTTCGCTGTCTTAACCATGACGGGCATCCTCGATGCTCGTCAAAAAGTAGGCTATATTTATTCTGGATTAACTGAAAAATCCTTATTATATGAAGCATTTTCAGAGTATCTTGTTAAAGATATTATGGTCCAGGCTATCACAGTTACACCTGATACTACAGTCCAAAACGCAATTACTCACTTATTTATGTATGATGCTGGTTCTATCTATGTAATTGATGAAGAAGACCACAAGCTAGCAGGTATCGTGTCGCGTAAGGATTTACTCCGCTCAGCGATTGGTCAGTTAATGGATACACCCTTAACCATTATAATGACCAGAATGCCAAATATTATTGTCGCTCAACCCGATCAAACGGTGCTTGATGCGGCACGCCTAATATCTGAACACCAGATTGATTCACTGCCAATCGTAACCGCTGACTATGAAATACTTGGCAAAGTATCAAAAACTCATATCGTGAATCTTTTGGTTGAATTAAGCCAATCGGAGGAATAATATGTCAGTAACCAATTCTTACAAATTCTATGTCATTTCCGACTCTGTCGGTGAAACAGCCCTACGCGCTACCAACGCCGCTTTAGCCCAATTCCCAAAGTTAACCAACATCAGTTTAAAAAGATTTCCATTTATTAACACCCGGGATGAATTAAAACCCATACTTGAAGAGGCTGCTAAAGTGAATGCGATTTTAATCACTACTTTAGTTGATGAAGGTCTAGAAAATTACGCCAGTGAGTTCTCAAAGAAAAACGGATTAGATTATCATAATGTAATCCACCCCATTCTAGACCTTATTTCACAAAAAACAAATATGACAGCTACTGAAAAATCAGGAACCCTACATCGACTCGATGATCACTACTTCGATCGTATTCAAGCCATTGAATTTGCAGTGAAGTACGATGATGGTAAAAATCGTAAAGGATTCGAATTAGCTGACATTGTATTGCTAGGAGTTTCACGCTCTTCCAAAACACCTTTAAGTATGTACCTAGCTAATAAATCATATAAGGTAGCCAACTTACCAATTTTTCCAGAAGTTCACATTCCTGATGAAATCTATCAGGCTGATTCACGAAGAATATATGGTTTGATTGCCTCTCCTCTATATATCCAAAACATTCGTAAAAAACGAGTCGAAATGATGGGGTTAGGTGAAAAAGCTACTTACTCTTCACTTGAGAGAGTAAAGCAAGAATTGATGTTCGCAGATGATTTATATCATCAACTAGGTGCCACCGTGATTAATGTAGAGAATCAATCGATTGAAGAGTTATCTGAACAAATCATTGGTCACTATAATCGACTGATTCAATAAATCGTAATTACAATCACAAAAAGCTCGCTCATTCAATTAAGAATAGCGAGCTTTTTGTTTTGATTAGTTTTAGAATCTTTGCTGTTCTTCTTCTTTTTCTTCGTGTTCAATGCTTTTTTCAATATTTTCTAGTTGACGTGCAGCAAAATCCTTACCACCTATTCCAACTGCAAGAGCGAAAGCAACAGCTACCGCACTAAGAATAATAATAAAGGCCGCGTTAACAATTGTTGGAGCAAACTTTAATTGGTTCAATGTCATGAAAATCGCCAATACAATAATAGCATAACGAACAAATTCCCCAAATACTTTACTACCAGAAACTTCTTTCAAAAAGCTTGCAAGAATATTACCACCAATTACTCCTACCGCTAAGATTAACGCTGCAGCTATTACATCAGGGATGTAGGCAATAATAGAAGTGCCTATCGCATTTAATACTTCTAAGTTAAGAACTGAAATAGCTTCGACAATAAAGAAAATAAGTAATAGTGATTTAGCCACTTGAGCAATCACGCTTGAAATTTGGATATGGCTTTCACCTTTAAAATTTAAATATTTTGAATATTGGTCGATACCAGATGTCTTTAATAGACTTTCTAATAAATCACCTAACAATTTTGCAATGAAGCCACCGACAAAAACAAGAATAACTGCCACAATTATATTAGGAATTGCTGACATTACAGAGTTTAATACACCGACAATCGGTGCTGAAATAGTCTGAATACCTAGTGTTTCAAGGGCCACTGTTAAAATCGGAATAAATATTAAGACATAAACAACGGTCGAAAACACTTCAGCTAGATGTGTATCATTGACTCTTTCTTTTTCTTCCTGCCCCGTCATCTTACTATACCACTTATCTAAATTGAAACCTTCTAGTAAGTTTTGCGTTAATTGTTTAACAAACTTACAGAATAAGTTGCCAATGAATATAATTAAAACGGCTGCAATAATGTTTGGAATGTAAGCAAAAAACTTCGCAAACATATTAGATATTGGATCAACAACCCCTGCCAATCCTAATCCATTTAAAATGAAAGGTACAAAGAAAAGTACAATAATAAAATATAATAAAGTGCCTATTGTTTCTAAGAAGGCATTAGATTCCTCATCGGTTCTAGCTAACCCCCATTTTTGTAATTTCAAGTCAAAGTCGATACTCTCCATAGCCTTAATCGCATATTTTCTCGCAAAATGCGCCAAAATCAATGCTGCTATTAATAAAAGTAATGAGCCTATTATTCCAGGAATAGAGCTAACAACACTGTTAAAATCCATCGTCATTCCCCTTTCTAAATTTTATTTACTTTTAGTATAGCATGATTAAGCTTGATACAACAAACATTAATCTAAAATAAAAAAGCCAAGTATTTTGCTTGGCTTTTGTTCTTAATATTTAATTAAGCATTAATTTTAGTAACAGTACCTGCACCTACAGTACGTCCACCTTCACGAATTGAGAAACGAGTTCCGTCTTCGATAGCGATTGGGTGAATTAATTCTACTGTCATAGATACGTTGTCACCAGGCATAACCATTTCAGTTCCTTCTGGTAATTCTACAACACCTGTTACGTCAGTTGTACGGAAGTAGAATTGAGGACGATAGTTAGTAAAGAATGGTGTATGACGTCCACCCTCTTCTTTAGAAAGTACATATACTTCCGCTTCGAACTTAGTATGTGGAGTAATAGTTCCTGGAGCTGCTAATACCTGTCCACGCTCAATATCATCACGTGTAACTCCACGTAATAATGCACCAATGTTGTCCCCTGCTTCAGCATAGTCTAACATCTTACGGAACATTTCTACACCAGTTACTGTAGACTTCATAGTATCTTCAGCGATACCTACAATTTCAACTTCGTCACCTACACGAACTTGTCCACGTTCAACACGTCCTGTAGCAACTGTACCACGACCAGTAATAGAGAATACGTCTTCGACTGGCATCATGAATGGCTTGTCAGTGTCACGCTCTGGTTCTGGAATATATGCATCTACTTCTTCCATTAGCTCTAATACTTTAGCTTCATAAGCTTCGTCGCCTTCTAAAGCTTTAAGAGCAGAACCTGCGATTACTGGAATGTCATCTCCTGGATAGTCGTATTCTGATAACATGTCACGAACTTCCATTTCAACTAATTCTAATAATTCTTCATCGTCAACCATGTCTACTTTGTTTAAGAAGACTACGAAGTAAGGAACTCCTACTTGACGCGATAATAAGATGTGCTCACGAGTTTGTGGCATTGGGCCATCAGCTGCAGATACAACCAATATCGCACCGTCCATTTGAGCAGCACCAGTGATCATGTTCTTAACGTAGTCCGCGTGTCCTGGAGCGTCAATATGTGCATAGTGACGGTTAGCAGTTTCATACTCGATATGAGAAGTGTTGATTGTGATTCCACGTTCTTTTTCTTCTGGAGCGTTATCGATTGAAGCATAGTCCTTAGCTTCACCGAATCCGTTTTTAGCTAATACAGTCGCGATTGCAGCTGATAAAGTTGTTTTTCCGTGGTCAACGTGTCCTAAAGTACCAATGTTAACATGCGGTTTCGTACGTTCGTATTTTTCTTTTGCCATTTGAGTAAATCCCCCTAATTTTAAAGTGTTTATAGATTATGTAATCTATCAAAATTATTATACCAAAGATATTGAAGTGAATTCAACGGATACTTTCCTTAACCTTGGTCTTTCTTCTTAATAAGCCTTTATTGCTTATGATTAATTTTCTGAAGACCCACCGTATTTTTTGATGATTTCTTCAGCGATTGATTTTGGAACATCTTCGTAGTGGTCGAATTGCATTGTAAATGTACCACGTCCTTGAGTTGAAGAACGTAAAGTCGTTGCATAGCCAAACATTTCTGATAAAGGAATGAATGATTTAACAATTTGTGCGTTTCCACGTGTTGAAGTACCTTCAATACGTCCACGGCGAGAGTTCACGTGTCCCATAACATCTCCTAAATATTCTTCAGGAACTGTTACTTCAACAGCCATCATTGGTTCAAGGATTGAAGGTTGTGCTTTCTTAGCAGCAGCCTTAAGTGCCATTGAAGCCGCAACCTTATAAGCTGTTTCAGAAGAGTCAACATCGTGATAAGATCCATCGTAAAGCTTAGCTTTGATATCTACTAATGGGAATCCTGCTAGGACACCATTTTCCATCGCATCTTTCAATCCTGCTTCTACTGCTGGAATGTATTCACGAGGAACAACCCCACCAACAATCGCATTCTCAAACTCAAAGCCAGCGCCTTCTTCATTTGGTTCAAATTCGATCCAAACGTGACCATACTGACCTTTACCACCTGATTGACGAACGAATTTACCTTCAGCTTGTGTCGCGGCACGGAAGGTCTCACGGTAAGAAACTTGTGGTGCACCAACCGTAGCTGAAACTTTAAATTCACGTTTTAAGCGGTCAACGATGATATCTAAGTGTAATTCTCCCATTCCGGCAATAATTGTCTGACCAGTCTCATGGTCAGTTGAAGCACGGAAGGTTGGATCTTCTTCAGCTAACTTAGCTAAGGCTAAGCCCATCTTATCTTGGTCAGCTTTTGAATCAGGTTCAATCGCTACCTCAATAACTGGATCAGGGAATTCCATTGATTCAAGAATAACTAAGTTATCTGGGTCACATAAAGTATCTCCAGTTCCTGTATTCTTAAGACCAACAGCTGCAGCAATATCTCCCGAGAATACTTCAGCAATTTCCTCACGAGAGTTAGCGTGCATTTGTAAGATACGACCTACACGCTCACGCGAATCTTTAGTTGCGTTTTGAACATATGAACCAGATGCCAATGTTCCTGAGTAAACGCGGAAGAAAGTTAAACGACCAACAAATGGGTCTGTCATAACTTTGAAGGCTAAAGCTGCAAATGACTCACTGTCATCCGCATGGTGTTCAATTTCCTTTTCACTTCCTGGTTCGAAACCAATAATTGGTGGAACATCTAGTGGACTTGGTAAGTAATCAATAACACCATCTAGTAATAATTGAACCCCTTTGTTTTTGAAGGCTGTACCACAGAAGACTGGGTATAAGTCAACATTAACTGTTGCTTTACGGATAGCTTTTTTCAAAACATCTTCAGGAATTTCTTCCCCTTCAAGATAAGCCATCATAATTTCTTCATCAGTATCAGCTACTGCTTCAACTAAAGTTGTATAATATTCAGCAGCTTTTTCTTGATATTCTTCTGGGATATCTGTTTCTTCTATTTCTGTCCCCAAATCGTTATTATAAATATATGCTTTTTTATGAACAATATCGACGATTCCTTTGAATTCATCTTCAGATCCGATTGGAACTTGCATAGCTACTGCATTTGCGTCTAAGCGCTCATGAAGGGTTCTTAGTGAATATTCAAAGTCAGCTCCCATTTTGTCCATTTTATTAACAAATACAATACGAGGTACTCCATAGGTAGTAGCTTGACGCCAAACTGTTTCAGTTTGAGGTTCTACACCTGATTGAGCATCTAATAAGGCAACCGCTCCATCCAATACACGTAATGAACGTTCAACCTCAACCGTAAAATCCACGTGTCCTGGTGTATCGATGATATTTACACGGTGTTCTTTCCATTGAGCTGTTGTTGCAGCAGAAGTAATGGTAATACCACGTTCTTGCTCTTGCTCCATCCAGTCCATTTGAGCTCCACCATCGTGGGTCTCACCGATCTTATGGATCTTACCGGTATAATACAAGATACGTTCAGTAGTCGTTGTCTTACCAGCATCTATATGGGCCATAATTCCAATGTTACGAGTTTTCTCAAGAGAAAATGCTCTTTTTCCCATGTATATTTACCCCTCTTTCCTTTTTTGAATCATTATCTGTTAACAAAGAATCACTAAGTTAACAATACCATTATAAATCTTACCAGCGATAATGCGCAAAGGCTTTGTTAGCTTCTGCCATTTTATGCATATCTTCACGCTTACGTACAGAAGCACCTGTATTGTTTGCTGCATCCATAATTTCACGTGCTAGACGTTGTTCCATGGTTTTTTCACCACGTAAACGAGAATATGTCACTAACCAACGAATCGCTAAAGTATAACGGCGCTCAGGTCTTACTTCAACTGGTACTTGATAGTTAGAACCCCCAACACGACGAGCTTTAACTTCTAATAATGGCATGATGTTTTCAATGGCTTGTTCGAAAACCTCCATTGGATCTTGGCCTGTTTGTTCACGGATTACATCAAATGCACTATATAAAATAGATGATGCTTTACCTCGCTTACCGTCAACCATTAAACGGTTGATTGTGCGAGTTACTACTTTAGAATTATAAATTGGATCTGGTAACACTTCACGTTTAGGAATATTCCCTTTACGAGTCATTTAAACTCCTCCTTTCGAAAAATCGGTGATTGTTATAATTATGATTTAGGTTTCTTAGTACCGTATTTAGAACGGCTTTGCTTACGGTCATTAACACCGGCAGTATCCAGCGCTCCACGAACGATATGGTAACGTACCCCTGGTAAGTCTTTCACACGTCCGCCACGGATTAGTACCACACTGTGCTCTTGCAAGTTATGGCCTTCACCTGGAATATAAGCTGTTACTTCCATAAGGTTAGATAAACGAACACGGGCATACTTACGTAAAGCAGAGTTCGGTTTCTTAGGAGTCATAGTCCCTACACGTGTACATACCCCACGTTTTTGCGGAGACATTGTTTTTGTGTTAGAACGTTTGAAGCTGTTGTAACCTACGTTTAATGCGGGTGAATTTGATTTACTTACTTTTGATTTACGAGGTTTATTAACCAATTGATTAATTGTTGGCATCAAAAGTCCTCCTTCCATTATTTTCTTAGTCCACACATCCAAGTGTGTCATTTATAAATATAAATTTTCCGCAGGCTTGAAATTTTCAAAACTGCGCTTCAGGGTGAATCTATAGCAGTCAGCACGACTGAGTTTCAGGTATCTGTCAATAAAAACACCTTTATTATCTTACCATGTAGTTTTTTCCTCGTCAATTAAATTTCGCATATATTTTAAAAACTTTTCTAGAGTTGTCAAACATATGTTACACAAGGTGCTTCTAAAATGGCATGCTTATGTCTTAGCGTCTCGTCCTCAAATTCTTTGTTTCTGTCAAAGAGGAAAGCGGAGCGATCCTTGACAGAAATAAAGCCTAAAATAGGATACATGCTAGCAACTAATTCTTTAAATCCTAAAAACTTAGAGCAAACCCCGCTAAAGTAACTGCTACATAGTAGGTATAAAACTTGTCGGGTTGCTTACTAGATAGGCGACGCGCACAAGCGAAAGTAAACTGAGGGCGCAGGGCATCACCACTGATAACAACTGCTATGGAAAAACCCGTTATAAAACACATTGAAAAATAGTTTAAGCTAGACAAAATTATCGAAGGGAAAAGCTGATTGAGTTCTTGACTCATCACTTCAATCTTTTCAAAATCAAACCGATAGTTAAATAAAGTATCGATAAAAACTAGGATAATAAAATAATTAAGACCGGCGTAAAAAACCAATAATTTGTTGGATTTTTCAAACTCAAAGGATGCAATAATCAAAACTAATAGAACATACAAGGCGCTACCCCAAATGCTATTTAAATTAAATTGCTGCTGCAAACTAGCTCCGGACAATAGCACCCATTAAGGCATGCATGAGCCCTACCAAGAATAGACCGAATAGGCCAACAGAACCAAAACTAATAAAACATTGCAGTAGCTCTTGGCCTGAAGTCAGTCTCGTCCCTGTTACTACTCCCACATAGGCAAAAGCTATCGTCAATGTCTTTCGATTCAAATAGAAACACTCCTCTATCTATTTAAACAATTAAAAAGCGATGCATAACTATGGAATCATGCATCGCTTTCATTCTATTACATGGCCCAAAATGTTTGGTAATCTTTTGCTATAAAGGGATAAATTCATCTCTTTTTTAGTACCTTAAAAGAGCAGAAAACTGTTGTTTAATCCCTTCAACTTTTTCCAAAACGAGAGAAATTTTAACCCCTTGATCCATGGCTTTGATCACCCAATGATTTAAAGCCTCTCCATCTAATAAGTTGTCTGTAAAGTATTGAATCACCCATTCTTCGATACGCCCTTCATGGATCAGCCCTTTAATCTCTTCAAAATCATGAATGACTTTCCCTTGATTACGAGCTTTTTCAATTTGATCAATCTTTTCTTTTGCGAATTCTTGCTGATTTTGACTAAGGGTCTCTTTTAAAAGTTTGGTTTTCGCTTTAGCATCCATGGATTGGAAGGGTTTGTCGATTGTTGAATCATAATAAATAGCGGTGTTTTCATTGACTTTTTTGTAATGGCCTATGTTCTCAACTGTTCCTGCTAATAAAATTGGCCGGTGATAATGTTTAGCTACTTCTTGCATTTTTTTATGCAAGTAATTGAAATATTTGGCGCGATCTAGATCTTTTTCTTCTGGAGTAGCTCGGTGTCCATGATGCATACCAGGCTCTTGACGTCCGCCATAAGAGTGTACATTGACTTGAGAGTCAGCGTCTAAATCATCATAAATCTCTGAAAAGTCTTTCACTTCAATCGCAGGGTCTAGAGTAAGGGCTTCGGCATTAAACTGGTTGGCATCAAAAAAGTCCACCGAATCTTTAGATATATCTGCAATGATTACTTCATGAAGTTCCTCATAATAAGCCAATAAAGGTAAAAGATAAAATTCATTTCCTAGATGAATCGAAGGTTTAAATTCATTACGTAAATAGGCAACTTCAACATCTTTAGGACTGATAAAAAGGGCTAGACCTTCTTTAGTTTGATCCCAAAAATTTTTATCGTTTCGAATTCTTTCAATTTCTTTTAAAATCTTATTTGCTTCATCTTTATCAACTTCTTCCAGCTTAGATTTAACTTGCTGAATTAGATTTTTAAATTGAATCAGGTCTTCTTGCCTATTTAAACCTCCACGATTAGTAGGCATATAAAGGGAAAGGCGCATCAAATCTTTTTGACTTTGTAACTCTCTTAAATTTGCAATAAAACTGTAACTCATCTTGATCCTTCCTTTCTATATTTTGTAAATAAAATCAATACTTAGGTCGTAAGCACTGTGTTTTCCAACTTACTATTAAAATATTTGAAATAGACCTACTAATTAAAAGGTTATCACGGAAGCGCTTTATTGTCTAATTAAAGACCTTAAAAAAACCAAAAGTAGATGAAACTACTTTTGGTTATATGATTAGCAACTGTTAAGCTGGGTGTTTACGAGCATCTATATGCCTATATTTTTCTGCTTCCTCATCAAATTTTCTAATGACATATGGACAACTGGGATATATTTTTTTACCTTGCTGTTGCATATCTGCTACTAACTCATCTAAAAGCTTACCAGCAATTCCTTGACCTCTAAGACTATCTGAAGTAAAGGTATGGTTAGCCACCACTAACTTTTCATCATCAGTATCTCGATAAGTTATCTCGGCAATCATCTCGTTTTCTTCATTACGTAAAACAATGGCATGGTCTTCTCTTAAAAATTCCATTACTAGCCCTCCTTAATTGTGTTAATTCTATAATAACCTATTAATCGCAAAAATTAAAAAAATATGATTTGCCATATCAATATTTAAAAATTCGTAGAAATAAATGAAAGACTATTTATAAAAGGTGCTTTCTAGTCGCTTATCTGGAATAATCCATAATAAAGCTATCGCCACATATATTAGATAAGAAATTAGAGGCTGATAAAAAGCGAAAATCAAAGCAAGAATATAAAAAACAATCGAACCTTTCCCTTTGAAATCCTTACCAATCTTTTTAGCTAAATCTGAATCCTTGCCATTCACCCGAATAATTTCTGTTTGTAAAATATTATAAGAAACAGCACACATTAGTAAGATGAATCCATAAAAAAAGGCTGGTAGTTTAACAGAAGGGTTTAAGCCCATCCATTCCGTGAAAGTTGGTATCAAAGACATAAAAAAGAGCCAAAATAAGTTACGCCATAAAATTTTACCATTGACTGTTTTTAAAACGGCTAATAAATGATGATGATTGGCCCAGTATATCCCCACATATGCATAACTTAGTATATAGGCTAATAGAGTCGGATATATTTCTTTCAATCCAGCTAGGTCTAAACTAGCTGGGGGTTGTAATTTTAAAACCATGATAGTAATAACAATTGCTAAAACTCCATCGCTAAACGCTTCTGCTCTACTTGTATTCATAGTATTCTCCTTTATTTAATGTTGAGAGGTTTAGATTTTTAACTATTTCAAAAGAAACACCACAAACAAATCTCTATCCAGTTTGTGGTAATTTCTTAATCAATTCAATTCTTAATTATTTCTTAATGTTGGGAATAAGAGGACATCACGAATGGATTGTGAATCCGTTAATAACATTACTAAACGGTCAATACCAATTCCTAAGCCACCAGTTGGAGGCATTCCGTGCTCTAATGCTTCTAAGAAATCTTCGTCAACTGGATGCGCTTCGTCATTTCCAGCATCTTTTTCTGCCATTTGAGCTTCAAAACGTTCTCTTTGATCAATTGGATCCGTTAACTCTGTAAAGGCATTCGCATATTCTTTACCAACAATAAACAATTCAAAGCGGTCGGTAAAACGTGGATCCTCTTCGTTTTTTCGAGCCAATGGTGAAATTTCAACCGGATGTCCATAAACAAAAGTAGGCTGAACTAATGTATCTTCTACCTTTTCTTCAAAGAAGTTATTAATAATATGTCCTACTGACAAATCGTGGTCTTCAACTGGGACTTGATGTTCTTTAGCTAAAGCTTTAGCTTCTTCTAGAGTCATCTCTTGCCAGAAATCGACACCGGTTTCTTCTTTAATTAAATCAACCATATGGCGACGTGCCCAAGGCGTTTCCAAATCTACCTTTTTACCATCATAATCAATCATAGCAGTCCCTAAGACTTTCTTGGCAACATGGCGAATCAACCCTTCTGTTAAGTCCATAATATCCGTATAAACTGTATAAGCTGTATACACTTCAATCATAGTGAATTCAGGGTTATGGGTAGTATCAATTCCTTCATTACGGAAGACACGACTGATTTCGTATACTTTTTCCATACCGCCTATTACTAAACGCTTCAAATGTAATTCTAAAGCAATCCGTAAGTATAGTTCCATGTCTAATGCATTATGATGTGTAATGAAAGGTCTAGCTGACGCTCCACCTGCTAGATTATGTAAGACAGGAGTTTCAACCTCTAGATAATCTAAATCGTCTAAATAATGTCTCACTTCGCGAATAATCTTTGAACGGTTGACAAAGCGATCAAAACTTTCTTCGTTGGCAATTAGGTCTAAATAACGTTGGCGATATTTCTGTTCAACGTTTGTCAAACCATGGAATTTATCAGGTAGTGGTCTTAAAGCTTTTGTTAAAGGAATAAATTCCTTTGCTTTAACTGAAAGTTCCCCTGTTTTTGTCTTAAACAAGTTGCCGCGAACCCCCACAATATCTCCTAAATCGGCAGCGTTCCACCAAGTAAAGGCAGCTTCACCCACTTGATCCTGGCGAACATAAATCTGCAGCTTGCCTTTCATGTCTAACAGGTGAGCAAAACCTGCTTTTCCTTTTCCGCGCTTAGAAACGATACGGCCAGCAATAGAAACTTCAATCGCTTCTTTTTCTTGCAAGTCTTCTTTGGATAAGTGATCATACTTTTCAATTAAAGCCTTTGAATAGTCACTGCGTTCAAATCCTGCAGCAAAAGGATTGACTCCTGCTTCAGACATTTCTTGCATCTTTTGTCTTCTGACTACTAACTGGTCATTTAATTCTTCAAATTCTGGATTATCTTTTACATCAGACATTGGCTTTCCTCCCACTATTTCTTTATACTGTCCCTTTCATTTTACATGAAGTCGTTCAGTTTGTCATGGTGATAATAGAGCGATCTTATTGATTAGCTAAGATCGCTTTTAATTCTTCTTCACTAAATTGATAAGTCGCACTACAATATTGGCAAATAACCTCTGCTCCCTTATCCTCGTCAATCATTTGCTGTAACATATTAGAATCCAAAACTGCAAGTGACTTACGAAAGCGCTCTTTACTACATGGACAATAAAATTCAACTGGTTGCTGCGAAATAACTCGGCTATTATTCAATCCAACTAATGAATCCAAAAGATCTGTAATCACTTCTGATCCGTCGATTAACTCTGACAGCGAACCAAGCGACTTAATCCTTGTTTCCAGTTGATCAATCACTTCGTCAGATGTCCCAGGTAAAACTTGAATCATAAAGCCCCCAGCTGATTGAACTGATTCATCTGGATTGACAAGCACACTCAAGCCAATAGAAGAGGGAGTTTGTTCCGATACTGCCATATAGTAAGTAAAATCTTCGCCCAGTTCACCTGAAATAAGCTCAACTTGGCCAGTAAAAGCTTCTGAATCCGCAAGGTATTTACTGACCTTCAAACTACCAGGAAGCCCAACCGCTCTCGCTACATCCAACTTGCCTTTACTATTTAACTCTAAAGCCACGTTCGGATTTGATACATACCCTCTAATTCGACCTTGGGTATCGCCATCACAAGAGATTAATCCTAAAGGACCATTACCTTTAATCTGAACAAGCAGGTGGTCATCCCCTTTTAGATTGGCTGACAAGAGAGCTGTAGCAACCAAGCTTCGCCCCAATGCAGCTGTAGCCGTATGCCACGTTTGATGTTTTTCTTGTGCTCGCTTAACTAAGTCCGTCGCATCTACTACAAATACGCGTATTTGATCATCAAAAGCTAATGCTTTGATTAACTGCCCTTTCATTTTTTCCCTTCTTTCTATTTCATTCGATGATAAAAGACAGGCGAGGGCCTGTCTTTTAACTTAACTATTTGACTTCGTCCTTTGAATCCAAATCTTCGTTAGAATTTTCTTTAGGGTCATCTTCCAAAGATTTTTGTTTAGACTCTTCAAAGTCAGACGGATCTTCCACAACTTCTGCTGCTTCCGTTTCATCTAATTTAGGCATTTCTCCTGTTTCAAAAAGAGCTTTAATTTGGCGAGCATCTAAGGTTTCAACTTCTAAGAGCTTTTCTGCGATCAGATTTAACTGTTCTCGGTGCTCATTAATAATACGATAAGCTTCCATTAAAGCTTCCTTCATAATACGGTGAATTTCCTTATCGATTTCATAAGCCACTTGCTCAGAATAAGAGGTATGGTCTTCTGTACCATAGCGACGTCCTGCAAATGGTTGGCTATCACTCTCATATTGAACGGTTCCAATTGTTTCAGACATCCCGTAACGAGTCACCATACTACGTACTATAGCTGTCGCTTGACGGAAGTCATCACTGGCTCCTGTTGACTGATGGTTAAAGACAATTTCTTCCGCCGCACGACCTCCTAAAAGACCTACAACTTGCTCAAATAATTCTTTATAGGTAACAATGTATTGATCTTCTTTAGGAAGCATAATAGCATAGCCACCTGCACGACCACGTGGAACGATAGTCACCTTATGGACTGTACGGGCTTCACTTAAAACCATACCAATTACAGTATGTCCTGCTTCGTGGTAAGCAACCGTTTTTCTTTGACGCTCCGAAACGACAGCATCTTTTTTAGCAGGTCCTGCAATCACACGATCATGTGCTTCGTCTAAATCAGGCGCTGTAATTTCTTTACGGTCAAAGCGGGCTGCAATTAAAGCTGCTTCGTTTAAAAGATTTTCTAAATCGGCTCCTGAAAAACCGGGTGTTTGTTGAGCAATCACTTTCAAGTCAATATCAGAAGCTAACTTTTTATTACGAGAGTGAACTTTCAACACGGCTTCTCTGCCTTTAACATCTGGATTACCTACTAGTATTTGACGGTCAAAGCGCCCAGGACGTAAAAGAGCCGGGTCCAAGACATCTGAACGGTTAGTCGCAGCCATAACAATGACACCTTCATTTCCTTCAAAGCCGTCCATTTCAACAAGCAGTTGGTTAAGTGTTTGCTCACGTTCATCGTGGCCCCCACCCATACCTGCTCCTCTTTGTCGGCCTACAGCATCGATCTCGTCAATAAAAATAATAGCTGGTGCTTCTTTTTTTGCATTTTCAAATAAATCACGGACACGTGAAGCTCCCACCCCAACAAACATTTCGACGAACTCAGAACCTGAGATTGAGAAGAAAGGCACACCTGCTTCACCAGCAACGGCTTTTGCAAGTAAGGTTTTACCTGTACCTGGAGGTCCTTCTAAAAGCACTCCAGCTGGTATTCTTGCACCTAGAGCTGTAAACTTCTTAGGCTCTTTTAAAAACTCAACAATTTCAACTAGCTCTTGTTTTTCTTCATCGGCACCGGCAACGTCAGAGAATCTAACTTTGACTTTTTGTTTTGAGACATCTTTAGACTTAGACTTACCAAAGTTCATGACACCCTTTCCGCCACCACCACTAGCTTGCATCATGGTATACATCAAGAAAAAGCTAGGAATCAGTAATAGTAGGATAGGTAAAAAATTTAACCAAATACCTGCTGAAGACTCCGGCATTGATTTAAATTTTACATTTTTCTCTTTGGCTAATTCAGTCACTTGGCTAATGGTCGAATCATTTGGTAAGATATCTGTCTCAAACAATTGAGTTTTACTATCACCTTTGATGACTTCAACCGCTTTATCACTCGTTTTGTTTTCAGCTTCTATCGGTTGATACTTACCTTTCACATGATAAACTCCTGCTCCCGGTTGCATCTCAAATTCAGCAATTTTATCGGCTTCAAGTTGTTGAACAAATTCAGATATCGTGATCTTTTTAGTAGAATTTAAAAACGATCCACCATCTGTCATTAAACTAAAGCCGCCTAAAATAGCCAAACCGATTAAAATATAAACGAGGGGGTTTCGAAAGGGATTTCGAAAGGGATTTCGATTTGGATTAGGTTTTTGCATTCGTTTCTTTCTCCTTAACTTCGATTATTGATTAAAAATATACTTAATCTTTTGATAAAAATAATTAGTCTCACTGACTATTTTAAGAATAGATTTCAGCTTTTAAGACCCCAATATAAGGTAGATTACGATATTTTTGATCATAATCTAGTCCATATCCTACTACAAACTCATTAGGAACTTCAACTCCGACATAGTCTACTTTGACATCTGCTTCTATACGACGCTCTGCCTTATCTAGTAGACTGCATATTTTGATAGAATTGGCTTTACGAAAGTTTAGTAGATCCATGATATACTTTAAAGTTCTTCCAGTATCAATAATATCTTCGACTATTAAGATGTCCTTGCCTTCTACACTGCTATTCAAGTCTTTTATTATTTTGACTTCACCAGAAGACTCTGTAGCTGATCCATAACTTGAAACATCCATAAAGTCAATTTCTACATAGCAATCCATCTGACGGATTAAATCTGCCATAAAAAGAGCGGCTCCACGTAAGATACCTACTACCAGCACTTCTTTCCCTTGGTAATTCGCTGTAATTTCTTTACCTAGTCGTTGGACAGTAGCTCGTAATTCTTCTTCTGTTACAAGTACTTTTAAAACATCTTGTTCTAACATATTGACTCCTTTTCTTTCTCAAAGTGTATTAATGTATTTTAACATAACTCTTTATTTTCTTGCACCTTTTTAGTACATCTTTTGAATCAAAAGGTAATGTGTAATATTTTCTGGTTTTTGTGGTTGGTACTTAGAGGAACTCTGATGACCAATCATCCAAATCACTTCGTTAGTGTCATTAACAATTAACCAAATTTTATCTCTTACGGATGAAGGGATTTTTTCATCAATTAAGATTCTAGAAATTTTCTTGTGATAAGCTCCTTTGCTTGACTTCAACTCAATCAAATCCCCGTCTTGACGATGACGAATATGAAAGGCGGGGGGATTCTCTTCTTCTGATAGGTCAAGTGCCAAGAAATCATCTACTGCCTTACGCATTTGATTATTAACAAAAGAGCGGTTGAAAAGACCAATCCATAACCCATTCCCTAGGCTAAACCACTTATTATTGGTAGATAAGTCCACTCGATAATCAGAAAGAGCTGGTGCTTTTCTTTCTTCCGGCTCGATAAAGATGTAATCATATTCTCGACGCGACACCCATCCTGGAGCTAAATTAAAGCGGTAATTTGGTGTTTCAGTATTTAAAATTTGATCCAGCAAGTGACTGATAGCCTCTTTATCATATTGACCAGCCACTTCTATAAAGCGCTCTTCGAAAAAAATGGTCAAAAAGACTTCTCTAAAATCATCAGACAATTCACGCCATTTTTTAACATCAAAGGCCCAACGCTTGTCTTCAAGTTTAGCTAATAATAATGGTTCTTGACACATATAAGTCTCATAATGTGCTTGGTAGGAAGAGGTCAGCTGTTGTTGCATCGCAAATAAATTATGATAAAATTGCGGATTTTCAAGTTCAATTTTAGGTAAGTACTGCTTGCGAATACGATTTCTTAAATATTCTGTTTCATGATTGCTTTCATCTTCATAGTAAACAATCTGGTGGTTCTCAGCGTATTGATAGAGCTCTGCTTTTCTAAAATTAATTAAAGGACGCATCAAGGCTGTCACAGTAATTTCATTATTACTAGCTTTCATGACTCTTTGATAATTATCACGTATTCCCGTCAATCCTTTTAACGAAGTCCCTCGAATCATTCGCATAAACATAGTTTCAACAGCATCGTCTAGATGATGGGCGGTCATTAAACAGTCCCCTTTACTAGCATCTAAAACATCAGCTAGAAATTGATAACGTGCTTGTCTAGCATTTGCTTCAATATTTGACTTGCTTGGACTCTCCCACTTAGATACAAAGTAAACCAATTGATGACTCTTAGCCGTGTTTACAACTAGGGTCTGTTCTTTATCATGAGTTTCGGGGGATCTTAGTCGATGGTTAAAATGAGCCACTACTAATTGCCGATCCCTATATTCATTTAATTGAACCAACTCTATCATTAAATGGAGGAGAACCATCGAATCAACACCTCCAGAAATAGCTAAAACAATCGTTTTGCATTCTTGCCAACCGGGCCAAGATTCTACTTTATTCTTAAATTGTCGAAAGGTTGCTTCCATAGCTTACCACCTCTGCCTCGTTCAAAATAAAGACTGCAAATAGACTGGCTAAGGTCTATTGCAGTCGGCAATATTTTATCAATTAACTACGGCGTCCACCACGTCCGCCTCGTTTTCCTTCAGTATTACGTTTCAGTGAAATTAAACGATCTTCACTATCTTTCAAGAAATTACTCATTAATTGATCGAAATCATCATTGTTTTTTTGAGCATATTTACCAGAAACATTTTGGTTAGGATAAGAGTTACCCTTGCCTTGCGGAACTTTTGGATATTCTTGATGGAAATTGCGACGAGCAGCTTCTTTTGGTTTACGATACTTGGCAGTAGACCCATCATTATTCTTTTTATCTTGATAAGAGTTGGCTGGTTTATCAACTGCTTGGCGTATTGATAAGCCGATCTTTCCATCATCAGCTACCGAAACCACCTTCACGGTGACTTCATCTCCCAATGATAATACTTCGTTGATGTCATTAACAAACCCATCTGAGATTTCACTTATATGGACTAATCCTGATTGATTATTATCTAAGGCAACAAAGGCTCCAAAATTTTTGATTCCTGTAACCTTACCTGTAACTTTTTGTCCTACTTCTACCGCCATATAATTCTTTTTCCTCCTATTAATACTTTAATTTTTTTACTGTTCACTTGACTCTTCGTTTAGATCGAAGATTATTTCGTTATCTTTTGAAAAAAAGTAATCTTTGCGGGCCAATTTGGCAATATAATCTTTGTCTTTTGATAAAATATACTCTTTTTCTGCCTGCTTGTTTTCCGCTTTAACCTTATTCAATCTCTCTTCCGCTTGAACCAATTGACTGTTGACTTCACTTTGCTTATGAAGCGCTTGAAGAAGCGAGAAAAGCGATAAACAAGTCAAAAAGACCCCTACTGAAAACGCTATATACTTTAATAAAGACTCCTGTTTGCTTTTTGAAGGGCTTATATGACCTGCGCTTTGATCAAAGGGGATGATTTTACGATTGGCTGACTGATTATTTTTTTCATTCAATTTTTTCACCACTCTCTCATTTTTGAGTATAGCAGTAATTTAATAAGAATGCACCCTATAATATTTGGTTTTTAATTAATTTTAGTGAATTCTTCACTAATTAATTCATACATCTTCGCTGCGTCTTCTTTTTTAGTTGACTCTTGTAATTCTTTTACCTTTATTGTCATTACACGGTTACCAAAAGTAATGGTTATTTCATCATCTACTTTGACAGTCGAACTTGATTTAGCAACTTGACTATTAATCTGAACTCTTCCTTGGTCTGCTACTTCTTTAGCTACGGTTCTTCTCTTAATAATTCGCGATATTTTTAAAAATTTATCTAAACGCATACTTTAATACTCCTTTTTACTTTAGTGCATGATTTAAATCTTTTTGACGCTGTTGATAATTTTGCTTAATTTGATAGGCTTGCTCTAATAATTTCTTTAAGAGACTTAAAATTTCATAACTCTCTTTTCCTTGAATGGTCAATTTAACCAGCATTCGATCTTTAGGTTTAGTGACTGTTTCTCTCGCTTGAACATCCTGCAGGGCTTGATAAATATTAGGGCCATAGAAAAATTGTGTGGCTTCTTCGCTGAAAGTCAAAACGACATATTGGTGCTGCCTTTTAATAGTAAGCATGCCCGTTTGACTAGCTAAATACCGGAGTAAAGCGATATCTAATAAGTCAGCTACTTGGTCAGGGTATTCACCGTAGCGATCAATTAATTGATCTTGAACCTCGCGATAAGAATCAAAGGAATCAATTCGTTGGATAGCTTTATAAGCTGCAATTTTTTGGCGTTCATCTTCAATATAACTAGCAGGTAGATAGGCATCAATGGCTAAGTCAATTTCAGTATCACTTTGATTGAATACTGCCTGCTGGTTTTCTTTACCTTGCTTTTTGTCGACCGCTTCTTTCAATAATTGAGAATATAAATCAAACCCGATGGAATCGATAAAGCCAGATTGTTGTGCCCCTAAAAGATTGCCTGCTCCACGAATTGAAAGGTCGCGCATAGCAATTTTAAAACCAGATCCCAATTCGGTGAATTCACGAATGGCATTCAGTCGTTTTTCACTGACTTCACTTAATTGCTTCATAGGATCATACATTAAATAAGCATAAGCGAGTCGATTGGTTCGCCCCACTCTTCCTCTTAATTGGTAAAGAGTGGATAAGCCCATTTTATCTGCATGGTCAATAAATAAAGTGTTGGCATTAGGAATATCGACTCCCGTTTCAATAATAGTAGTCGTCACTAATAAGTCATAGTCTCCTTGAACAAAGTCATATAGAACATTTTCTAATTCAATTTCACTCATTTGACCGTGAGCAACCGCAACACGTGCCTCAGGAACTAATTGAGCGAGTTCTTCTGCACGATGATAGATAGTAGCTACACGATTATAAAGATAAAAGGCCTGTCCTCCGCGAGCAATCTCACGTTCCAAGGCAGATTTAATGGCCCCTTCATTCCGTTCCATTACATAGGTCTGGACAGGATAACGATTACTCGGCGGTGTTTCAATCACAGATAAATCTCTCACTCCAATCATCGACATATGAAGAGTTCGAGGTATTGGAGTAGCTGTTAATGTTAAAACATCCACTTGCGATCTTAATTGCTTCAATCGCTCTTTATGTTTCACACCAAAACGCTGTTCCTCATCGACGACTAATAAGCCTAAATCTAAAAATTCAATATCTTTCGATAAAATCCGGTGAGTTCCCACTACAATTTGACAAGCGCCTACCTTTAAGTCTTTGATTGTCTCTTTTTGATTAGTCTTGGTCACAAAACGACTAAGCATCCTGATATTGAATGGATAATCAGCGAATCGTTCAATCAATGAATTGTAATGTTGTTGAGCCAATATAGTTGTTGGCACCAAGAAGGCTACTTGCTTACCATCCATCACCGCCTTAAAAATGGCTCGCATGGCTACCTCAGTTTTTCCATAACCAACATCCCCAATTAATAAACGATCCATCGGTCTTTCTTTTTCCATATCTTTCTTTATTTCTGAAGCTGATTGTAGCTGGTCAGGCGTTTCTACATAAGGAAAAGCATTTTCGAACTCTTGCTGTTCAGGACTATCTTCACTAAAGGCAAAGCCCTTGTCTTTTTCACGTTTAGCATAGAGTTCAATCAACTCATCCGCAATATCTTCAATTTTACTTGAAACTTTTTGCTTAGTTTTCGTCCATTCTGTACCACCTAAACGATGAATTTTAGGTGTTTTAGCTTCACCAGAGGCAACATATTTTTGAATAAGATGCAATTGGTCAATGGGCACCATCACTTTGGCGTTATTTTGGTATTCAATAACTAGTAAATCACGATGGGAACCAGCAATTTCCATGGTTTCCATTCCAGTATAGCGGCCAATCCCATGATTAATATGGACCACGTAATCGCCAGTTTCCAGTTCATTATAAGATTTTATTCGCTCAGCATTAGAAAGTTTTTGTTGTTTAATCACTTTCTTCTTCATACGATTAAACAATTCTTTTTCTGTCAGTAAAACCCATTTATCATTTGGTAACTCGAAGCCATGGCTTAGGTTTCCAATGAGCAGGTTTACCTGGCCTGGCAGAAAATCATCTTGTTCTTGGATATGTATCGGATCAATTTGATATTCAGCAAATAGTTGCCGCACCTTTTCGGCCCGCTTTTTTGATTCAACAATAATTTGAATATTTTGATTTTGATTCAACCAATGATCTATCTCTGCTTTTATTAATGGCATCTGATGATAAAAGGCATTCATTGTCCGGTAAGAAAAATGATGAATACTAGCTAATGCCTGCTTGCCCATACTCTTTTGAATCAAATCAAAGAAGATGACTGCATGCTTACTTTGATTAATTTGATCGAATGCTGATAACTTTAATGGTTGATTGGGAAATAGATGACCCTTTAAGGTTTCCTGTTCCAACCAAAATTGATCATGCTCAATTAATTGGATTTCTTCTTGATGAATTTTTGAGAACTCATTGACTACTAAACGCCCTGAAACATGCATATAATCCAAAAGGGAATGCCCCTTAGGATCGTAAAAAGATAAAAAAGCTTGGCTCTTATCAAGTGTTTGATTATGGTTTAAACCTTCAAGCTGCTCACCCATAAATTGCTTTAGCTTTTGTTTCATCTCTTCATCTTTGATTTTTTTACTCGCCTTCTTAATTGCTTCATCCAATTGCTCTTTAATACTTTCTTGTTGTTTTTTAGTAAATAGCACATCAGTAGCAGGTTCAATCTTTATCGTTTGAAGGTTTTTCTTTGAAACTTGGCTTTCTGCATCAAAGTAACGGATAGAATCGAGTTCCACATCAAAGAAATCTAAGCGAATAGGAGAGGGAGCGGTTAGAGGATAAAAGTCAATGATACTCCCCCTTACAGAGAACTCCCCGGGGGTCATAACCATTGCTACTTTTTGATAACCTAGTTCAAATAAAATATTTTCTAAGTCTTCTCTTTCAATCTCATAACCAATCGTCAATTCCAATTGGTTGGCTAACCAATCTTCAACTGGCGAAAGTCGCTTACGAATACCAGACACATTGGTTAAAGCAATAACAGGCTCTTTACTCAATAAGGCTTGTAAACATTCTACTCTTTGCGCCCGACCTTCTAGAGAAGCTGTAGAATATTCTAGCGCCAAACTCTCTTCCGCAGGAAAAGAATATATAGCGACATTAGGTAGCAAGCTGGAAAGATCTTCAAACATTTGGATTAAGTGATTCGGATTGCTTTCCAGTATAATCATTTGACTCGGAGCCTCTTGATATAGTTTAGCGATATATATTGCTTTCCCACTACCATCTAGACCCGTCACTAAATGAGGAAGATTAGAATTATTTGCTTTATTTATAGTATTTATACTTTGATCAAAGGCTGCCGTTTGCAACTTATCTAACATCAAATCTCTCCTTATACATCCAACACAAAAACATGAAGCAGGGATATCCTTACTCCATGATTATTTTCTATTATAAAAATTCATTACTTCACTGTAAGGTTTTCCACCAACCCAGTCTGTTAAAGCATTCGCTGCATGATCAATTGCTTGAGTAACAAGTGGTAAGCTGTCCTTATCAAAAGGAGCTAAAACATGATCAATGACCTTCCAACCTGCTTGTGGACGGCCAATCCCAACTCTTATACGCTTAAAGTCATTCGTTCCAAGCATATGAATAATCGATTTCATGCCATTATGCCCACCGGCAGAACCTTTTTCACGAAGGCGAATACGACCTGGTTCGAGATCTAAATCGTCATAGACTACTATTAAATCCTCTACCGCAATACCATAATAAGACATTAAGGGTAAAACAGCTTGTCCCGAATTATTCATATAGGTAAAGGGTTTAACTAATAAAATCTTATCTGATTGATTCCGCCAAATGGTAAAATCTGCATCAAATTTTTGATCAGTAAAGTTTAAGCCTTCTTTATCTACTAAACGATCGATTGCTTCAAAGCCAGCGTTATGTCGCGTATTGGCATAACGTTCACCTGGGTTACCGAGACCAACAATCATTTTCAAGAGCGACACCTCCATAAGATATACAATTAATTATACCATAGCTTGCATCACAAAATAAGAAAGAGCCTTACTCAATAACAAGTAAGCCTCTTTAAAACTTGAAAGTTTAAAATTCGATTTCAACCGCATTAGTTAATATGTCTCGATAAGAAAATGATACACGATCCACATTGTCTTCCTCATCTAAGTCAACAATAAAAATTGACCGATAAGTTTCAGCAAGTGTTCCACGACGCTCTCGTTTCTTCTTACGCCCCATTTGAACAGTTACAACAATCTCTTCTCCAACTCTTCCATCAAGCATTGACTTGATTTCAATCAGGTCTTTTGGCATCTTATCACCTCATACCATATTATATCACAAATTCTTAAATTTTACAATATAACATAAGTAAGAATAACTTGCAATGTATTATCGTCTAACATTATCGTCTAACAATTATTCTATCAATTTCTTTCACTTAAAATGTTAAAAAGCTTAATAAACTCATCCAAATTTAATGTTTCAGCGCGACGGCTAGGTAAAATATCCGCCTTAGCAAAGCAACTTTCTAAGTAAGTTGCTTCTTGATTGGGATAATAAACTTTTAAATTATTCCACAGGGTTTTTCTACGTTGTTTAAAGCAAGCTTGAACAAACTGTTGAAATGACCTACTGTTTTTAAAGTTGTGAGATGGATTTTCTAAGCTCGTTAATTTTAACACAGCAGAATCGACATTGGGTCTGGGCATAAAAACAGTGGGAGGGACAATAAATGCTAATTCCGCTTTCATTTGAAGCTGAATAGCCACTGTTAGTGAATTATAAGCTTTGGTTCCTACTTGCGCAGTCATGCGCTCAGCTACTTCCTTTTGCATCATCATGACTAAAGAATCAAAGGACAACTGGCTAGCTAGTAAATGCATAATGATAGGCGTCGTAATATAATAAGGTAAATTAGCGACCACCACTAAGCGTTTACTTTGGTGTAAGTAAGCATAATCTGATTGACTAAAATCAACTTTTAAAATGTCTCGATGAATAACTTCAACGTTTTCATAGGGAGATAGGGTATCTTGAAGAATATTTACAAAACGTTGATCTATTTCAAATGCCAACACTTTCTTAGCAGATAAGGCCAAAAACTCTGTCAGAGCACCTATTCCTGGACCTATTTCGATAACGGTTGTTTCTGAATCAATCTCTGCTACTTCTACTAACCTTTGTAGAATTTGAGGCTCTACTAAAAAGTTTTGCCCTAAACTTTTCTTCATTTTTATATCATACTGCTTCATAATCGAACTTGTACGACTGGGTGTTGCTATTAGTTTATGATCAATATCTTTATTCACTTTCTTCCCTCCTTTTTAAATAAGCTAGTATCTCTTGACGACTTACTTGGTACTTAGCCAATTGCTTTTGTAACTGCTTAGCGTTAACGTGTCCTAAATTAAAATGATTAGCTACTGTCTGCCTTAAAACATTGGCTTGCTCTGTTCCAGCTAGACCCATAGCCACCAGTTCTGCCATGGGTATCGGTTTTAATTCTTTTTGAGGCGACATCTTTGTTACTTTACTTAAGGCTGCTTGAATATCGGCTGCACTGGCATGTTCAATTCCCAAAGAATCTTTTTTACGATGTGAATTTGCAGCTTCTTGACTTAAAAAAGCTTCTTTAACGCTTGGAATTTGAGTACGAATAATTCTGCGAATGCGCTCGCCAGGATAATCAGGATCAGTAAAGACTATTACGCCAAATTGCTTATTAGCTTCTTCAATTCGGCTGAGGATTTCTTGATCAATGGCCGACCCATTGGTTTCAATCACTTTAATACTTGGGCCAAAAATCTGATTAAGACGTTGGGTATCAGATCGACCTTCTACTACCACCACTTCGGTGGGCACTTCTATTTCTTTCATTAAGCTTCCTCTTCTGGTTGCCAATTAAATAGCTTAAAGGCGTTTTCACTTGTTATCCGGGCAACTTCTTCGACGGAAAGGTTTCTAACTTCAGCCAACTTTTCCGCTACATACTTAACGAAAGCTGGTTCATTTTGCTTTCCTCTCATTGGAACAGGGGCTAAGTAAGGAGCATCTGTTTCGATCAATAGTTTATCTAGTGGTGTAATGGCCGCAGCTTGACGGACATCTTCCGTCTTTTTAAAAGTGACCACCCCACTAAAAGATAAGTGCATACCTAAATCTAAAAAGCGCTTCGCCTCCTCAGGTCCTTCTCCAAAAGAGTGCATAATTCCCCCAGCTGCTGGAAGCCCTTCTTCCTTAAGAATTCGGTAGCAATCTTTGGTTGCTTCGCGATTATGAATAGTAATTGGTAGATTATGTTCCTTGGCAATGGCTATTTGCCTTCTAAAGACTTTAGCTTGAATATCTTTGGGAGAGGTATCCCAATGATAATCCAAACCTATTTCACCTAACATTTTGACACGATCTAATTCTAACCACTTATGTAAATCGTCTTCAAAAGCTTGATCATAATAAATGGTTTCGGTGGGATGACAACCTACCACACTAATCAAATGCTTATGCTCTTGGCTAAGCGTTAGACTGCGCTCGATGGTAGGACGATCAAAACCAACAACTGCTAAAAAACCGACGCCTGCTTCTTTAGCTCTTTGTAAATATTCTTCTTCTTTCCCATGAAATTGGGAGACATTTAGATGAGTGTGTGTATCAAATAATTTCATTTTTTCCTCTCCAATCTTTTGTTATTTTAACATAACTCGTTCTTTTCAAACAGATAGGCTCATTAAACATAAAAAGGACAAGTGCGAATACTTGTCCTTTTTATTCTTTTTACCCAATCAGTGAACCATTTTTGGCTTGATCTGGGGCAAAAACTAAATGTAAATCTTTGCCACTTTCAGCAGATAAAATCATACCTTGACTAATATGACCCATCATCTTTCTCGGTTTAAGATTTGCCACAACCAAGACTTTTCTGCCAATTAACTCTTTGAAATCCGGATAGTATTTTTTAATACCCGATAAGATTTGACGATGACCTTGGTCACCTGCATCCAGTCTAAAGCGTAACAACTTATTGGAGCCTTCTACTTCGTCGACATCAATAACTTCTGCTACTTTAATTTCAGTTTGAATAAAATCATCAAATGCTACTTCTGCCGTTTCAGCATAGCTTAACTGAATTGCTTCCGGGTCCCAGTCAGGATCAGATACTGTTAAATTAGCTGAAGAAATATCCTTTTGACTTTCAAGAGACATGGCTTCTTGTAAATAAGTAATCTCTTCTTCCACTTCCAAACGAGGAAAGATAGGAACACCTTTTTTAATTACCTGCGCATTTTCTGCAAATTGACCAAAAACTAGATCGCTTAAATTAGCGTTTATTTCTTCCTCAACACCCAATTGTTTGAAGATTTCCAATGGAGCCTGTGTCATAAAAGGTCTTAATAAATGACCGATGATGCGTAAGCTTTCTGCCAAATGGAACATTACAATGGCTAAACGATCTGTTAATTGTGAGTCTTTTGCTAAATTCCAAGGTTCAGTTTGATCAATATACTTGTTAGATCTAGAAACAATCGCCATTAAGGCGTCAATCGCTTTATCAAAAGCCATTAATTCCATTTTTTCATGGTATGCTTCTAAATGATCTGTTAAATAATTAGTGAACTCTTTATCCAAATCATTTTGTGACTGCAAAACTTGCTTGTTAGGTACGGCACCTTGGAAGTATTTATTAATCATCGCAACAGTACGGTTGAGCAAGTTTCCTAAGTCATTGGCTAATTCAGTATTGATGCTTTTAACGAAGTCTTCTGGTGTAAATACAGAATCACTCCCCAAACTCATCCCTCTTAAAAGATAGTAACGAGTCGCATCAAGACCATATCGTTCAATCAAAATCTCTGGGTAAATCACATTCCCTTTGGATTTAGACATCTTGCCATCTTTCATGACAATCCAACCATGGGCATAAATACGTTTCGGTAAAGGAAGATCTAAAGCCATTAATAAGGCGGGCCAATAAATCATATGGAAGCGCGAAATATCTTTGCCTAAGACGTGAATATCCGCAGGCCAAAACTTTTTAAAAGCTTCATCATTATCGCTACCATAACCTAAAGAGGTGATATAATTAGATAGTGCATCAATCCATACATAAACAACATGTTTAGGATTTGTCTTCACTGGGATTCCCCAACTGAAGGAGGTCCTTGATACTGCTAAGTCTTCTAAACCAGGTTTGATAAAGTTATTAATCATTTCATTTTTTCGAAATTCAGGTAAAATCACTTGATCATCGGATTCGTAATATTCAATTAACCGATCCGTATATTTGGCTAATTTAAAGAAATAAGATTCTTCTTTTACTAGCTCTACTTCATGGCCGGAAGGAGCAATTCCTCCCACGACATTACCCTTTTCATCTTTAAAGACTTCCGCTAGCTGCGTTTCGGTAAAATACTCCTCATCACTGACTGAATACCAACCTGAATATTCACCCAAATAAATATCGCCTTGTTCTAATAATTGGTCAAAAATCTTTTGAACCGCTTGAACATGATAGTCGTCAGTAGTACGAATAAAATGATCATTGGTTATTTCTAGTTTTTGCCAAAGCTTTTGAATTTCTTCAGCCATTTCATCAACATATGCTTTGGGCTCTAAATTTAATTCCTCAGCTTTTTGTTCAATCTTTTGACCATGTTCATCAGTTCCAGTTACAAAGAAAACATCGTAACCCATTAAACGCTTATAGCGTGACATGGTATCAGCAGCAAGAGTGGAATAAGCATTTCCTATATGCAATTTACCACTGGGATAATAAATCGGTGTTGAAATATAAAAAGTTTTTTGTTCGGTCACGGATGAGTGCCCCTTTCAAATAAATTATCTCTCATATTATATCATAGATTAGAAGCAGTCTTTTGCTTAATTAAATGATTGTATAAAAAAAGAGTCAGTTTCCTGACTCTCATTAATTTTTATAAGACTCTTACCGCAAACGATGGGGTAAATGTTGAAATGTTTGAGTAACCTAAAGGTGTGCCTGGTTGAGAAGCATGAATATAATTTCCTCCACCAGTTGCTAAAGCAACGTGGTAAGTTCCTCCAGGACTACCCCAGAAGTATAAGTCACCTGCTTGTGCTTGGTCTATTGAAATTCTAGTGCCCGCATTTTCTTGAGCACCAGTCCATCCACCAATTTCCATACCATAGGTCTCTTTGAAAACATATTGAACAAATCCTGAACAGTCAAATCCTGCTGGAGATTTACCTCCCCATACATAAGGGATACCAATATATTTTTCAGCATTTCCGATTAATGATCCAGTATTATAAGACAAGTCTGGCGCTTGGACTTCTTCGATTACTTCTGCAGTGGTTGCAATCACTTCAACCGCTGTTGTTTCTAATGGCTCAAGACTCGTTTCAACAACTTGTGTTGTTTCAACTGGCGCAACAGTGGTTTCGATAGCTTGTGTTGTCTCAATTGGCTCTAAACTTGTTTCTACTGCTTGAGTTGTAACAACTGCTTCTTCACTTTCAATTGTCTCTAGTGAAGCAACTACTTCATATGAAACTTCTGCTGTTTGTGTAGTCTCTTGAGATGTTTCAATTGTTTCTAATGGTGCTACTTCTGAAGTTACAACATCTTCACTAGATTCAACAACTGCTTCTTCAACTGCTTGTGTGTTCTCAATAATTGCTACTTGAGTTGCCGCTTCAAAGGCCGCTGCTTCTGCTTCTAGAGCTAGACGGTTTTCTTCAGCTAATTCTGCTTGTCTAGTTAATTCTGCGTAAGCTAATTCTGCTGAAGCTGTTTCAACTTCTAAATCACCTTTTAATGCTTCTAAGCTGATCATTTTATCAACTTTTGTTGCTTTAGCTTTTTCAGTCGCTACTTTTTTAGCTTCAACACTTGCCATGTCTTCTTTTTGACTATTTAATAAATCCTTATTAGAAGAAACCAGCTTGATAATTACATCCATTCGTCCAACGAAATCAGAAAGTGATTCTGAAGATGCTAAAATATTTAGGTAGTTGGTAGTTCCACCTTTTTCTTGAATAGCAACCGCTTGTTCAGCAATTAACTCTTGACGCTTGTCAATCATTTCTTGTAGTTCTTCAATTTCTTGGTTTAATAATTCAATTGTTTGGTTATCGTCTGAAATCGAATTTTGAAGTTGCTCAGCCTCTTCTTTAATTGTTTCAATTTGATTGTATGAATTTACTAACTGAGCATATAGCTGAGTTTGTTCAGCATTTAAATTATTTACTTGATAATCAATGTTTGCATTAATACCCTCAATATCTTGAGCATAGATTGGTAAACTACTAACTGATGAAAGTATAATTGATGAAGTTAATAATGTCGTTAATAGCTTCTTAGAAAATTTGATTTTCATTCTTATTAGCTCCTCTTTGAACTTTTATTTAAATATATCTATTGATACTTTTCTCTTAACAAGAATGATATTAACACATTAAACATCAAAAAAGGGCGTTTTCGTTGAATCGTATAAGACTTGTAACCTTATTGAAACATTTGAACAGATAAAAACATCCTTAGAAATTTTCTAAGGATGTTTTGAACCAACCGCTATTTTAAAGTGACCAGTGTATAGTGTTTTTTCCCGCGTCTGACAATAATATAAAGTTCTCCAATGGCATCTTTTTGACTGATTTCATAATCCAAATCAGTTACTTTTGTGCCATTAATTAATATAGCACCGTTGCTAACAAATTCTCTGGCTTGTCTTCTGGACTGAACGATCCCTGTCTCCACTAGCCAGATTACAATATTCATTGCTTCTTTATTCGCTAGTGCATGCGGCATATTTTTAAATCCTGCTTCAATTTGTTGAGTAGTTAGATTACCCACATTACCGGTAAACAGAGCGTGAGTAATTTTTTCGGCTTCTTCTAATGCTTCTTGACCATGCACAAACCGTGTGATTTCCTCAGCTAAACGACGTTGTCCCTTTCTTAAATGCGGTTGTTCAGCCACTTCTTTTTCTAAAGCTTCAATTTCTGATTGCTCGAGGAAAGTGAAATATTTTAAATATTTAACAACATCATCATCTGCTTGATTAAGCCAGAATTGATAAAATTCATAAGGAGTCGTCTTTTCTGGATCTAACCAAACAGTTTCTCCTCCTGCTGATTTGCCAAATTTAGTACCGTCTGACTTAAGCATTAAAGGAATAGTTAAACCATAGGCCTCTGCTTCTGTTCCTTCCATACGACGGATAAAATCTAAACCTGCTGTAATATTTCCCCACTGGTCACCACCACCGACTTGTAATTGAACATTTTGTGTTTGGAAGAGGTAATGAAAATCAACGGATTGAAGAATTTGGTAGGAAAATTCAGTAAATGAAATTCCATTCTCAAGTCGACTGGCTACAACATCCTTAGCCAACATCGTATTAACATTAAAGTGTTTACCATAATCTCTCAGAAATTCTAATAAAGAGAGTTTACTTAACCAATCATAATTATTCATTATTTTGAAAGTATTATCAGCCGAATCCCCTTTTAAGAACAGTTTTTCCATTTGTTGTGTCAGCTTCTGAGCATTTTTTTGGACTACTTCCATTGTTTGTAAGCTTCTTTCACTGGTTCGACCTGAAGGATCGCCAATCGATCCTGTTGCCCCTCCAATCAAGACAATCGGTTGGTGACCGGCTAATTGAAACCGCTTTAAAACCATAAAAGGAATTAAATGCCCAATATGCATAGAATCCCCCGTTGGATCTACTCCGCAGTATAAGGCAATCGTTTTTTTAGATAATAGCTTCTCTAAACCCTCTGCATCTGTTTGTTGATTGATAGCGCCTCGCCACTTTAAATCTTCAATTATTGACATCACATTCACTCCCACTCGTTCTTTCGTTTTAGTATAAAGTCTATTCTACTATCTTGCAAGCCTATCTAAGACCAAGCTTTGGGACTCCATGCATTAGCATCTAATTGGTCTCTATTTTGTTCAATCCTCTTCTCTTGCTCTTTCAAAACAGCTAAAGCTACCTTTAAAACAGCACGACTTGGATAATCTTTGCAACTTTCTGCCCATTTTTCAATAGGAACTTGGAACATCTTTGCTTTTTGCATATTATCTTTACTACTCCTCATCAAAAAGTTCTAATTCTTTTAGCTCGTCTGCTTGGTCAATTAATTTCTGAATAAATTGGTCATATATATGCTGATCAAGCGGGTCTAAATTTAATTTTAGTCGATCAAGTTCTTCTAACAAAACATTCACCTTATCTTCTAGTAAATAAAGTCGACCTGTTTTTAAATAAGTCACGTAATCAATCATTAAATGATATTTTTCTTCTTCTGTTAAATAATGAAATTGTGAAATAATAAAAGGTGGACGATACTTCATAGCAAAATCGTTTGCCCAAGCATAATAAGGTGACATTAAGTCCGCTAAACTAACTCCCGCTCGTTCACCTGGTTGAAAACTTTCGAGTCTAGAACCTACCGTTAATACAATTCCAAATTCTTTATCTTGTAAAATTTTCACTGTCTGTTTAAAGTTTAATTGATCATTAAACACTTGGTCCATCCAAACCTTTAAGATAGCCGGTGCTTGATACCAATACAGAGGAAATTGAAATAAAATACGCTCATAATCAGCCATTCTTAAAAGCTCTTGTTTGGAATCAAAAAAACCTTTGTCTTGCCACTCAGCCGTTAAATCAACGTAGTCTGTTTGGGTGAGCGCTTGGCCACTAGCTAATAAAAATTGCTGGCTAGAAGAATTTGCTAGCTGATCATGGGCGATAAAGCATAAAACATCCATATCTTTCCTCCTTATTTCTTATATCCAATTATTTTAACAAAAGCACTCCAACTTCCAATAAATAACCTTTTAATAAAAGGCATGAATTGAAGGTGAAGTGCTTTTCTTAATTAAAAATCAAAGGCATATTAGTAATAATTATCGTCATTAACTTCAGATGTCTCGATTACTTGTGTCGATTCAACTGGTTCAGATGTTCCTGGTCGAACAGTTGTACTTGGAGGTGTTGGCTCTGGATTAGTCCATGAGTTTTCTGGTTCCTCGTAATAATAATCGTTAGAAGTCTCAACAGTTTCAGCTATCTTTTGAGTTGTTTCAACTACTTCAACCGTTGTTTCCTCTGATCCTTCGAAAAGTTCCTTATTATCTTCAAGAGCTTGACTTAAACGCTCAGATGGTTCCAAAGAGCTAACTAAGAGTTGATAGTATTGTGGCACATCTTTAGCTATTTTTGCCACTTCCTTAATCACTTTATGGGTATAAGTATCCGCTTTTTTATTCATTGTTTTATACAGAGAAGGAAGTGAATCTTTGACTTCTAATAATCGCTGATCGAATTTGCGCATAGCTTGTGCTATTTTACCAATATTACCATCAACGATACCAATTTTTTCTACATCTTTGAAAAGTTCTAAAAGTTCATCACCTTCAACAACACTTTCTTCCACTTGATCAATCAGAAGATTAATCGCCTTTTGAAAAGCATCTAATTCTACTTCTTGATTTGAATCCGATGTCTGCTCATCAATTCCAATTTCTTCATAGTAATATTCTTCTTTTACCTTGAGCACTTTTTCTTTAGTGAGCCCTTCGCGGATCATTAAATCTTCATTCACTTCATTTCCACGGATAGCATCTTTGGTTCCTGCAAAGAAGTCATTGACCTCATTTTGTGCTTGGAAACGTTTTTCAATTTCTTTCAACTGATCAAGATATTGATTCTTAACAGTCGTTGATTCATTCAACTTATTAATATTCTTTTTAATTGGGTCTATCATTTCCACTTGGAATGATTCTTTTAAGAAATCTTGGTTTTCATCATAATATAGCTCATCAATTTGAGATTGAATATCGTCCAAAATGTTGGTGAATTCTTGGTTAGGCTTTTGAACAAGATTAGCTTTTGAATTTGAATTTACGTAAGCGTTCAAAGTAATGACTCCTACTAAACCTAAAATAAGAGCAATAGATATTATGCCTTTTACAGTTTTCCCCACTCGATAGTCCTCCTTATCATGTCAGTTTTGTTAGTTATCATTAACAAGGGTACATTATAGCTTATTTGTTTTGACGTGGCAACGTTATTATAAAAACTGACCCTTTATTGAGTTCGCTCTCAACTTCTATTTTCCCATTATGAGCTTCAACCAAGGATTTGACAACAGCCAAACCGATGCCAGATTCCCCAAACTTTGTGTTTTTTCTTGAAACATCAACTTTATAAAACCTTTCCCATATGGAACGAATCTGATCGGTGTCAATCCCAATACCATGATCGATCACTTTTATTTGAGAACCTGCGTCTACCATTTTAGCTTCTAAAACAATCTCACTATCTTGCGAAAATTGAATGGCATTGGTTACTAAATTAATCAAAACTTGAGTAATACGATCATAGTCTGCCCATAAAGTGAAATCTGGTGCAATTTGACTAACTAATTGATCATTCTTTTCTTTAGCTTTTACTTGTAATTGGGTTTTTATATTTTCAAATAAAACTTCGGTATTGATAGAAACTTTATTTAGGCTGATTTGTTTGTTACGTATTCGTTCATAATCTAAATTTTCATTAACTAAACGTGTCAAGCGCTGCGTTTCAGAGTGGATGAGTTCCAAACTGCGATCCACTTGATTTTCAGGAATCATATCGTAACGTAAACCTTCTAATAATCCACTCATGGTTGTTAGAGGGGTTCGCATTTCGTGAGCTACATCCATCATGAATTGTTTCCTTAATGTCTCTTGTCTTTCAACTTCCGACTCATATTGAACAAGAGAATCTGCCATCTTTTGAAAATCTTTAGATAAATCAGCAAATTCATCCTGACCTTTGGTATTCACCTTAATTTCATAATTTCCAGAAGCAATTTCTTGACTGGCTTTTCGCAGCTGTTTTAACTTATTAGTCTGATAGATTGAAAAGAGAACACTCATCCCTAAGCCTGCAATACCTGCTAATAAATAAGCAAATAATACTTTTTCTTGCATGGCCGTCACTTTTTCTTCTAAATCTTCTAGTGGTGCCCCTAAACTAATAAAACCTGGAGGAAAACCTGCTACTTGATTTTCTTTCAAAGGAATGTAGACCGTTGCCATTTGTAACTGCGTGTCTGGGTCTACGTATCTTTGTGAGTAGCGTAAACCAACATTTCCACCCTTAGCAATCTGTTCCAGATCTTCTTTACTCAACTTCGAACCAAAGCGCTGATCATAAGTAGGATAAATTATTCGTCCATCGGACAAATTCACTTGGATAATTATTTTTTCACTTGACAGTAACTGGGATGCACGAACCAAATCTTCTCTCGAAAAATAATTATCAACTATATTTTCACCATAACGCAAGAGCTGCAATTCACGATCCTCATAGATCTTCTTTTCCATATAATCGGAGATACGGTATGCAGAAACCGTTAGGGCAGTCAATAATACTATTAAGAAAACAATTATTTGCTGCCATAAGAACTTCATAATTAATCACCTAGTTCTTCAAATTTATAACCAACTCCCCAAACTGTTTGAATCAACTGGGAACCATAACGCTCTATTTTTTGTCTTAATTTTTTTATGTGTGCATCTACTGTTCTTTCATCACCAAAAAAGGGATCTTCCCAAATACTCTTGAGTAATTGCTCTCTGGTAAACACTCGCTTAGGATGCTGAGCAAACATTACAAATAAATCAAATTCCTTAGGTGTTAAACTCTCTATTTTTTTATCGTGATAGTAAGCTTCACGTGTAGAAGTATTGATTTTGACAGTTTTTGTTTCAATATCAAACTCATTTTCTTCTTTAACAGCTGCATCAGCTGAAACTACTTGTGCTCTTCGATGCAGAGCTTTCATCCTCGCTAATAACGTCAAGGGACTGAAGGGTTTGGTTACATAATCATCCGCGCCCATTTCTAAACCAATCACTTGGTCGCTTTCAGAATCTTGAGCAGTTAGCATAATAATAGGCGTCTCTTTAGAAATCTGTCTAATTTTGCGACAAATGGTCATTCCATCCATAGAAGGTAGATTTAAATCCAGAATAACAATGTCCCAAATGTTAGGTTGCGTCCGATAGGCTTCAAATCCTTCTTTTCCATCACCATGAAAGCTTGCTTCAAAATTTTCTTTTTCAAAGAACATCCCCATCATTTCACAAACGGATTCATTATCCTCAATCATTAATATTTTCATTTGGCTTCCCCCTTTTTAAGAACCTACTGTTTTTTCTATTATACACAAATCTTATTATAAGAGACACTAGGTCTTCTCCACTCAGTCCAAGGTAGTATATAACAATTATAGTTTTTGGGCTTATTATTTTATAAAAACAAAAAACCGAGCAAGTATTTGCTCGGCAACTTTTTTAAAACAGCTAATCAATTTGAAATATCATTTAACACTTGCTGAATCGTTTCTTGGGACACCTGCATATCTTCCGCCTTCATCTCCATCTCTTGATTAGAAACCGCCTTAGATTTCGGCTTGTCCAAGAGAGTAATTTCGCTGGCATTACATTCAATAACATAAATTTCTTCTTTTTCAGCGTTGAGATAGCTGCGACTTTGCATCATTCCTGATAAAGCAATGCGTTGCCCCTTGCATGCATACTTGTGAATCAATTTTGCCAAACCGTTCCAAGCGACGAAAGGAATAAAGTCAGTCACTGATTCACCATTACGATCGCGAAAAGGACGTTTGATTGCAATGACATTATTAGTAACAGCCGCTGAATCGCCAACCTCTTTTAACTGTATGTCTCGACATAATCTACCAACAAAAGTTACTTGATTCATATAATTCCTCCTTAATGGTGTTAATATTAAATACCAAAAAAGAAGTTTAAAAGTGCTAAGCAAATATATTATTTAGATTTTTTCGGCCAATTCAACAATTTTTCTCAACCGATGATTAACTCCCGATTTCGAAATAGGTCCGTTAGGAATTTGCTCTCCCAACTCTCTTAAGCTCATATCTGGATTTTCAATACGAAAACGTGCCATTTCTTCTAATTTTTCCGGTAAAGAGGACAATCCTTTTTTGGCTTCAATTCGTTTAATAGCTGCAATTTGTTTTTGCGAAGCATCAATTACTTTATTAAGATTAGCGTTTTCACAATTAACTAAGCGATTAACTGAATTCCTCATATCCCTAACAATCCGCACATCTTCAAATTTTAAGACTGCTCGATTGGCTCCAATAATTACTAAAAAGTCAGCGATTTTCTCTGCCTCTTTTAAGTAGGTGATATATCCGTTTCTACGAGAAATTGTTTTTGCATTTAAATGAAAATCATTCATCATTTTACAAAGATCTTCATTATGATCCTCATAACTCGAGTATATTTCTAAATGATAAGAGTTTGACTCCGGATTATTCACCGAGCCTCCCGCTAAAAAGGCTCCTCGCAAATAAGAGCGCTTCTTTGGGTCGTTTTGCATTATTTCGGGAGCCACTCTTGAGATGAGGCTTAATTGATCAAAAATTTCTAAATCTTCTAAAATTTCTTGTACATGATAACGACAGCGCACAATATAGACATTGTTCTTTTTTAATTTCATTTTGCGCCGAACAATCAGTTCGCTTTCAGCATCAAAGTAGTCCTTGAGTAAGGTATATAACCTTCTTGCGATTGCAGCATTTTCACTTTGTACATTTAAAATTAGCTTTTGTTGATAAATAGAAACCGCACCATTCATGCGGATCAATGCCGCTAATTCTGCTTTGGCATGCTCTTTGTGAACTTCTAATAATGTACATTCTTTTTTTACTTCTGCTGCAAATGTCATCCTACTCTCTCCTTAACCAACATTTAGTCCATTTATAAAACTGAGTGCTTATTTGAATCAGAACTATTTTTATCAAGCAAACGCACACTATTCAATAAGTGCCCTAATTCTTCAACAACCTTATCCGTATCATGATAAGCGCCGCCTTCTTTCATACTTAAAAACTCACTAGATATAACCCGACATCCTAAACGACGCAAACCATTGAAATCGTGTTTTACTTGAAGCAGATACTCTTTGTTTGGTTGATTGATAATATATTCTTTGGGAACTTCTGTAGTATTAACCAAAACGGTATCGACAAATCGAACTCCCAAATGATTATGTAATACTTCAATATGATCTGCATCCGTAAAGTTTTCTGTTTCTCCTAATTGAGTCATAATATTACAAATATAAACTACCTGAGCATTGGTTTTTGATATCGCTTGTCCAATCTCATCAATCATTAAATTGGGCAAAATAGAAGTATACAAACTGCCTGGACCTAATACAATTAAGTCTGCTTCCATGATTGCTTCCACAACCCTTGAAGAAGCCTTAACGGCAGGTTTTCCTTCAATAGTCATTACATTAACTTCTTGAATGCGTTTACGATGGTGGGCTATTTTCGACTCGCCAACAGCAATCGTTCCGTCTTCAAATAAAGCTTGCAAAATTAATGGTTCAGGAGCTGCTGGTAGGATTTGACCATTAATATTCATAAATTGCGATAAGATATCAATGGCTTCCGACAGTGAGCCTTTCATTTCCTTTAAAGCGGCAATCAAAAGATTTCCAATGGCATGGCCTGCTAAAAAATCATCATCCGTGTTAAAGCGATATTGAAAGAGTTCAAGTAAGACTGGGTCTGCTTCGGAAAGAGCTGACATACAGTTACGGATATCTCCCGGTGGAACAACGTTAATATAATCACGAATAACGCCAGATGACCCTCCGTCGTCGGCAACAGTAACGATTGCTGTAATGTTGGCATCTAATTTCTTTAGCCCTCTTAAAATTACAGGCAAGCCGGTTCCCCCACCGATTACCGCAACTTTATAACGAGCTTGACGCATCTGATTCATTTCTAGCAACCTTCTTTAATACTTGGTTTTGGTTTTTTGCCATATCACGGTGATTAACATTTGTACAATAATTCATGCGAGTAAAATGTTCGCCAATTCTTTCAGCTAGGGCCACTGAACGGTGTTGCCCCCCTGTACAACCAATCGCTATCACAGCCCTACTTTTGCCTTCGCGTTTATAGCCAGGAACACAATAATTTAATAAGTCGATTAGTTTATTATAAAAAATTTGACTTTCCGGTTGACTCATAACATAATCATAAACCGCATTATCCACTCCAGTTAATCCTCTTAAATCTTGAATATAATAAGGGTTAGGTAAAAAACGCACATCCATGACAACATCTGCATCTATTGGAAGACCATACTTAAAACCAAAAGAGACTACATCTATTCTAAAGGTAACTTGCTCCTTTTCAGCAAAATGTTCCATAATATAAGCTCTTAGTTGTCTGGGTTTCATTTCAGAAGTGTCTACAATCATTTGAGCACGCGTTCTTAAATCGCGTAATAACTCTTTTTCTTTAGCAATCGCACTCAATGTTGAGACTTCATTTGCTTGTGATAATGGATGATGTCTACGTGACTCCTTATAACGAGAAACCAATTCTTGGTCATTGGCTTCTAAAAAGAGAATTCTTGAAGTAACATCTTGATTATTATCCATCGTACCGATTATATCCGATAACTCATCAAAAAACTCCCGTGTTCTTAAATCAATTACCATAGCGATTTTAGTGATTTTACCTGATTCTCGCATCAATTGCCAAAAGGTTGGCAAAAGACTTGGCGGCATATTATCGATGCAGTAATATCCAAGGTCTTCAAAACTTTGAACAGCAACGGTTTTGCCTGCACCACTCATCCCAGTGATAATGACTAATTCCAAATTTGACATGGTCTCCCTCTTTTCTTGGTGAATATTTATTACTCTCTATTATATCACAAATTAATTTCTACTCTATCTATGAATCTTTTAGCTAAAAAAGCTGCTGAAATCCACTTTCTTAAAAAGAAAAAGATTTCAGCAGAGATTTAACTTACTTAATCAATTGATTCAAAAAGGCCTCTAAACTCACTATTTTGTCATTTGCAGCCTGTTCACTTTCAGCTTTAGCGCCCATATATAATTTTATTTTTGGCTCTGTGCCACTTGGTCTTAAGGCAATCCATGATCCGTCTTTCAATTTATATTTTAAAACATTGGATTTAGGATATGAAAGACTGGATTGTTTACCATCTGCATAAATCAAATTACTATTTAAATAATCGTAGGCTTCGGCAACAGGAATACCAGCTACCTCCGTCAAGCGATTAGCCCGCGTTTCATTCATTAACGCTTCCATTTCTTGCTTTCCATCAAGTGATGTAAAAGAGATGGATAAAGTTTTTTCTTTATAATAACCATATTCTTCATAAATTGACATTAGCGCTTGTGCGAGGGTTTTGTTTTGTTTTTTATAAAAGGCTGTAATTTCAGCCAACATTACTAAGGCTTGAATAGCATCTTTATCACGTGTAAAGCTCTTCAATAAATAGCCAAAACTTTCCTCAAAGCCCATAATGAAGGTGTGCGCTTTTGATTCTTCGTACTGTTTAATTTTTTCTGCAATAAATTTAAAACCTGTTAAAACATCTACCGTCTCAACCTTATAGGCTTTAGCAATTTCTTCTGCTAGATCTGTTGAAACAATCGATTTTATGATTACACCATTTTCAGGTAATTGATCTTTGGCTTGGTATGCTTTTAACATATAGTTCAACATTAAGCAGGCGATTTGGTTTCCTGATAGCAATTGATAATTTCCTTCTTGAGTACGAATCATCGCACCTAAACGATCAGCATCCGGATCTGTTGCTAAAAGAATATCAGCTTCAATATTTCGCCCAATTTGTTCAGCCAAGTCAAATGATTCAGGCGATTCAGGATTAGGGGATTTAAGAGTTGGAAAACCTCCATCTGGTTCTGCTTGCTCTTCAACAACATGGATGTTAGAAAACCCTGCTTGTTCTAAAGCCTGCATCCCTAGATACATTCCCGTACCGTGTAGTGGAGTAAAAACAATTTTTACTTCTTCTGCCATCTCAGCAATTAGATTAGAATCAATCGTTACTTTAGCAATCTCAGCTAGATAAGCTTGATCCACACGATCACCAATAATTTCAACTTTACCTGACCCTAACAATTCCGTCTTATTTCCTACTTCAATGACTAGTGGATCTTCAATGGACCGTACAAACCGAGTTAACTTATCCGCATCTTCTGGTGGCATTTGACCGCCATCTTCACCATAGACCTTATAACCATTATATTCTGCCGGATTGTGACTAGCCGTTACCATGATACCCGCATAAGCATGTAAATAACGCACAGCGAAGGACAAGGTAGGTGTTGGACGTAGGCTTTCATATAAATAAACCTTAATTCCGTGCTTACCTAAGACTAAAGCGGCTTCCATTGAAAACTCGGGGGAATAGTGTCTCGAATCATAGGCAATAACAACACCACGCTCTTTTGCTTCTTGACCTGCTTCATTGATTAACATGGCTAAACCTTCTGTTGCTTGTCTAACTGTATAAATATTCATTCGGTTCGGGCCCGCTCCTATAATACCGCGCATCCCTGCCGTACCAAAGCTTAAAACATTATTAAAAGCATCTTTTGTTTCATCGCCAGCTTGTTCTTCTAGAGATTTCTTGACCGCTTGGTCAAGATTTTCTTTGTTTTTCCATTTTTTATATAATTCACGCCAAGGCATATTCTCGCCACCTTTCTCATTGTTATTTATTATATCATGATTGGGATAAAATAGTAGAAATTTGACTAATCTCCCACGTTTTTAGTTATTTCTTAAAAAGACTTACCTTTAAAAATAGCTAAGTCTGATTAATTATAAAAATTAGTCTGCTAAGGTTTGAATATATTGGTAAGCCATATGGCCTGCATGACTCCCGTCGCCAACAGACGTGGCAATTTGACGTAAATGTGTTTGTCGAACATCTCCTACAGCAAAAATGCCCGGAATCCGCGTTTCCATTTTTTCGTTGGTGATAATCCATCCTTCTTCATCCGTAATATCTAGATGGCTAACCAACGAAGAGTTCGGCACTAAGCCAATGTAGATAAAGACTCCCTCACAAGGATATGTGTAGCGTTCGCCGGTTTTTCTATTTCGTAAGAACACGCCTTCTACTGATTGATCACCTATAACTTCTTCAACAGTCGTATCCCAAATGAAGTCAATTTTATCATTTTTGAAAGCACGCTCTTGTAATATCTGTTGAGCTCTAAGACTGTCTCGACGGTGAACAATGGTTACTTTATCAGCAAACTGAGTGAGGTAAATTCCTTCTTCGACAGCCGAATCTCCCCCTCCTACAACCACTAAGTGGCGGTTACGGAAAAAGAAGCCATCACAAACAGCACAATAAGAAACTCCTTTACCACTTAAAAGATTTTCCCCTGGAATATCTAACTTTCTATGCTGAGATCCAGTAGCAATAATGACAACAGGTGCTACATAGATGTTCTTGCTGGTAATGACATGTTTTACTTGGTCATGTAAGTCAATTCCAACCACCGTTTCCATTGAATGCTGCGCGCCAAACTCCATAGCAGATTCAAAAAATTTATGAGCTAATTCTGGACCGGCTATTTTAGAAAAACCTGGATAGTTCTCTACATCAGCCGTATTATTAACTTCTCCTCCTGGTAGACCCTTCTCAAGAATAATTGTTTTTAAATTGGCACGTGAAGCGTATAGGGCTGCCGTCATTCCTCCAGGGCCAGCGCCTACTATCACAACATCGACATTAATCATTGTCTTTTCAATCGTATCTTCCATCTTATCTTCCTTTCTCTGAGGTGATCACTTCATTGTGTTGGGCTAAAGAGGCTTCTTGTTTGCCAGAGCGATTCATTAATTGACTAACCACTTCTTTAACATCCGCTCCTTGATAAAGAACTTGATAGAGGCCATTAGTAATTGGCATATCGACTTGATATTCTTGTGCCAACTCATAAGCTGCCAGGCAAGTAAAAATACCCTCAACCACCATCTGGACTTCTTCTGTCACTTCTTCAACGGTTAAGCCTTTAGCCAACAAATTACCAGCTTGCCAATTACGTGAATGAATGCTGGTACAAGTTACAATGAGGTCTCCAACTCCACTTAAACCAAGAAAAGTTAGCGGGTCTGCCCCTAAGCGTATACCCAAACGCGATATTTCAGCCAAGCCCCGTGTAATTAAACCGGCCTTAGCATTGTCCCCGTAGTTTAAACCATTAAGAATTCCTGCGCCTAAAGCAATAATGTTTTTCAAGGCAGCGCCTAATTCAACCCCTATCACATCCGTGTTGGTGTATACACGGAAATAATTATTCATAAAGAGCTCTTGAACAGTTTCAGCAGCTTCTAGCGATTCACTGGCTGCGGTAACGGATGTAAGATCTTCGCGTGCGACCTCTTCCGCATGGCTAGGACCGGATAAGACGACTAAAGCTCTGTAAAGATCTGTGGTCAGCTCTTCTTGAAGCACTTGAGAAATACGCAAGTGACTTTTTTGTTCAAGTCCTTTAGACACATGAATAATTAAAGGAGGTCGCTCCATTTTGACCAAAAGATTATTTACTTCTTTAGAAACCTTACGAATTGCTTGGGTGGGTACTGCAAAAAGCAAGACTTCTGCTTTCTTTAAGGCTTGTACTAAATCAAGCGTTGCTTTAACAGTCTCATTCAGCTCAAATTCTTTAAGAAAATGCGAGTTGGTATGTTGTTGATTAATCTCATCAACTACCTGAGGATCAATGCTCCAAATAGTAACACTATGTTGATTGTCTGATAAGACTTTTGCTAGAGCAGACCCCCACGAACCTGATCCTAGAATTGTAATGTTCATTTTTTTCTCCTTATCTTGCAATATCTGATTCCTTATAGAAGGGAAGTGTCAAGTGGACTCTTCGATAAATCATAATTGAAATAGCACTTACAACGATAATTAACGAAAAAACTTGTGAGACTCTAAAAGGTCCCCAATAAAGACTATCTGTTCGTAAACCTTCAATCCAAGCTCTACCTATACCGTACCAAACTGCATAAAAGCTTGCGACTTCTCCTTCTTTTAAGAAACGCTTCCTTCTTATCGTCATAATTAAAACAAGACCGATAAAGTTCCATAAAGACTCAAATAAGAAGGTGGGTTGACGATATTGCCCTTGGACTTCCATTTGATCAATGATAAAAGTAGGTAATCTTAAATTTTCTAAATAGGAGCGACTCACAATCCCTCCGTAAGCCTCCTGGTTAATAAAATTACCCCACCGCCCAACAATTTGTGCCAACATCAAGGCAGGTGCTGCCATGTCCATTTCTAATGCTGCATTTAAATTATCTTTACGAATAAAATATATTAAGGTTAGAAAGCCCGCAATAATTCCGCCATAGATTGCAATACCACCGTTCCAAATAGCAAAAACACTCAACAAATTATCTTGATAGGACTGCCAAGAAAAGGCTACATAATAAATTCTAGCCCCTATAAAACCGATGATAATTGCCCAAAAAAGGCGATCAAAGGCCTTATCTGGATCGGCCCCTTTACGTTTAACTTCCCTTATATATAAGAAATAGGCCAATAACATTCCGAAACCAATGATTAGCCCATACCAATAGACAGGCCAACTTCCAATATGAAAGGCGATGCGATCTATCTTCATAAAAATTGAGCCGAAAGAATTAATCATTAGTCACCTCACGATTAGACATGATCAAAGCATCTAATTTAGCATTAAAGGCATCTGTAGCATCAAAGCCCATACTGTTGGCTCTGAAATTCATAGCGGCTGCTTCAATAATAGCTGCTAAGTTCCGTCCTGTTTTTACCGGTATTCTCGTTCTTGGGATTTGAACATCAAAAATCCGGTCGTATTGTTGACCAGACCCTAAACGATCATATTCAATTTGTCCATCATCTAATACCATCTCGATAATTAATTCTAACTTTTTAGAACGTACAATGGCCGAGACTCCATAAAGACTCATTACATCAACAATTCCCAAGCCACGAATTTCTAATAAGTTTTGTAGAATTTCCGGCGCTTCACCAATTAGGGTTAGCTCATCCACCATAAAAAATTCTACTCGGTCATCGGCTACTAGACGGTGACCCCTTTGAATCAACTCTAAAGCGGTTTCTGATTTGCCGACTCCAGAGGTGCCTGTTAACAAGACTCCCATCCCAAATACTTCAAGAAAGACTCCATGCTTTGAAAAACGCTCTGCTAATTGTCCTTCTAAATAATTGGTTAGATTTGCCAAGACCCGGCTAGTACGAGAACGAGCTGAAAGTAGTGGCACCTGACGTTCTTTAGCTATTAAAATAAGTTCTGAAGGTATAGATATTTTTCGAGCGACTACAATAGCAGGCGTATCTTCACGACAGATAGAGCGGAATTTCTCAATACGTTCTTGGCTAGTCAAGGTATCTAAATAAGCTGTTTCTGTTCGACCGATTAATTGAATCCGATCACTCGGATAGAATTCTTTGAAGTCTGCCAGAATAAGTCCTGGTCTTGAAACTTCACTGGAAACAATTTTCTTATCGACATGTTCATGACCATAGACAATCTCCACATCTAAAGTTTCAGTTAATTTTTGGACTGTCACATATTTTCCCACGGTCCGATCCTCCATTCATTTTTCTCTAAAATGGTATCATAGAAAGAGCCTTCTGACTAGCAAATGGCGCTATCATTAAAAATGAGCCCTCACCTAATAAGATGAGGGCTCGTTTTATTTTTCTAAAAGTCACTCCAGTTATCGTCATCTTGAGGAGTAATATCTTTAATCACCTGATGAGAATTAGTTTCTGAATATTTCTTTTCTTTACGACGTAAAGAGGGTTTGCCAACTTGATAATCATAGGGTATAATAACCGCCATTAAAATGTATGGGAAAAAACCCACTCCTGCTGAAAACATAGCAATCAGAAAAATTAAACGGACTAAAGTCGAATCAATATTAAAGTATTCTGCTATACCACCACAAACACCAAAAATGCGGCGATCGGATGATGAGCGTGTTAATCGTTGCATTATTTACCTTCCTTTCCTGTCTCAGAATCTCCATCTTTTAGGTACAAATCTCCAAAGGTAATACTTGCATCAATCTGAACTTCTTTCTGATCCAGATGACCGGGACGATTGTATATAAATGATTTACCACCATCAAAAATTTCTTGTCGGTCTAAGCCAGACATTCGATGCTTAATTTGTCCTTCAGAGAGATTACCTCTTGCGGTGAAAGCCTGTTCTTTTAGTAAGCTGACTTTAAGGTCGCCATGAACAGCTGAAAGTGAAATGTTAGCTGGTTCGATATCTTTTTTAGTAATGTAACAATCTCCATTAACTGTACTGGCCTTAATATTACCAACTGGTCCAACAATTCGGAAGTCTCCATTAATATTTTTAAGACTAGTTGTTTGGATGGTTGAGTTTTTAATTTTTACATCACCATTGACTAGATTCAAACCTAATATATCAGTTGAGATGTTTTTAAGTTTAACATCTCCTAATTTTGTGTCAATATTCACTTCATCTGCCTTGGTATCAGCAAGACGGATGTCTCCTCGCTTACTAGAAATGATTAGATTGTTTACTTCCATTTGTTTGACTCTTATATCTCCATTAAGGGTATTTAAAACAACTGAATGATATAGCTTATGAGGCAAGCTGATCTTGGCATCCATAGCTAAATTCATAGCATCCACATGAAAAACCAATTTATTTTCAATGGTGGTTATAGTTACTTTTTCTTTGAACAAGTCAACCGTTAGCTTATCTTGTCCACCCATCAGCTTAATAGCAGCCTCTACTAAAATGTCGTCGCCTTCATGGAATTCTACTTGTAAATCACCATTTAATACATTAAAATCCATCGCTGTTAAAGTTGCTCCATCAAAGGAAAAAGTATGGTCTAATACTTGACTCTTAATCCAAGGCACATTGAAAGATACATTAACATCCTTAGTGGTGAAATTATTGAGTGAGGATTTTATCAGATCCTTCACTTGCTTGCCAAGGCGTTTACCTTCTCTGCTTGCTTCTTCTTTAAATTGGTGCGCTTGCTCAGTAAAAACTTGGGTGGAATTAGAAATAAACCGTTTAAATTCAGGGTCAGCTTGTTGATTTTCTTTACATTCTTCATATAGATCCTCTTGCTGATCATAAAGTCCTTCGACTTGCTGTTCTAAATGCTTAATTTCACTGTCAATCGCTCTTTCTTGTAAGGTAAAATCTTTGACCTGATCTTTCATCTCAGTGGTCAGTTCTTCAATTTCAGCCAGAATTTCTAGTTCTCTTAACCGCTGTTGGATAATAATCTTTTCTTCATTAAATTGATGAAGTCGCTCATTAACCTCTTCAATTTCTTGCTGAATGGCCTGCCCTTTTGTTTCAAAAGCTTCAGCCTTTGCTTGATAAGAAGCATGTTCTTCTTGATCACTGGTCTGTTCTTTAAAAGAAGGTCTGTCTTTTGTTTCTTTACGGTTTTCCAGTGAATCATTGACCTCTTTAACGACTTGATTGCTTGCTTGAGCTACTTCTTTCACTACACTTGTCCCTGCATTCACTGCTTGATCTACCATTGAACGAACCAGGCGGTTGAGGTCATCTTTTACCAATGTCTTGCTCTCAATTTTAGTGTCTTTTGTCTTAGCGCTATCCTCAGTAGGTTCTGATGAATCGTTTGCCATACCACCTGCTTCAAGTAATCTTAAGGCTTCATCCATAGATATAATTTTTTGTCTAACTAATTCGATAATTCTTTCTTTCTCGTTCATAATAATCCTCCTAATTTATACTGACCCTCTTCATCTTCTATTATGCTAGTTAATTACTCTTTAATCATAGGTCCCTAGGCTGATATTTGTTTTTAAAGAAATCGTTATCTGATTCCTGTTATTAGGATAGCGGTTATTATTAAAAAAGCATAGGCCGGACGTCTTAATTTCCCAGCCTATGCTCTCTATTATCGAAAACCCTTATCTTTATCGCGCTTCAAAATATCTTTTAAAAATTTGCCAGTATGACTCTTTCGTTTTCTAGCGATTTCTTCTGGAGTACCAACAGCCACTACTTGACCTCCGTGACTACCACCTTCGGGCCCCATATCAATAATATAGTCTGCCGTTTTAATTACATCAAGATTGTGTTCAATAATAACTACCGTGTTGCCAGCCTCTACTAATCGATTAATAACATTCATTAATTTAACAATATCATGAACATGTAATCCAGTAGTCGGTTCATCCAAAATATAAAGCGTTTTGCCATTGGAAACACGATGAAGTTCAGCGGCTAATTTCATTCGCTGTGCTTCGCCACCCGATAAAGTGGTTGCCGATTGTCCTAACTGGATATAGCCTAAACCTACGTCTTGCAGCGTTTTCATTTTGCGCGCTATCTTTGGATGCGCATCAAAAAATTCCACCGCTTCATCGACTGTCATATTTAAGACATCGCTTATCGATTGTCCTTTGAATTTAATTTCGAGTGTCTCTGAATTGTAACGGGCGCCATGACAGACATCGCACGGAACATAAACATCTGGGAGAAAATGCATTTCAATTTTCTTAATACCTGCTCCACCACAAGATTCACAACGTCCTCCCTTGACATTAAATGAAAATCTTCCTTTATTGTAACCGCGAATTTTAGCATCATTAGTATTCGCAAATAATGCACGAATGTCATCAAAAACAGAAGTATAGGTTGCCGGGTTAGACCTTGGAGTTCGACCAATTGGACTTTGATCAATTTCAATCACTTTTTCTAGCTCTTCAAATCCACTGATATCTTTGAATTTACCCGGTCTTTCCTGAGTAGAGGTTAACCGCTTAGCTAAGGCAACTTTTAAGATGCGATTCACTAAGGACGATTTGCCAGAACCGGAAACGCCAGTCACACAAGTTAAGCGACCAATTGGAAAAGAAACATCGATATTTTTTAAATTGTTTTCACGAGCACCCTTGACCTCAATCCAACCTAAGTCTTCCTGTCTACGTTTTTTAGGCACAACAATCCCTTTTTCGCCCCTTAGGTATTTACCAGTAAGAGAGTCAGGGTTCCCCATTACCTCTTGAGGGGTTCCAGCAGCTACAATTTTTCCTCCTTGATCGCCCGCACCAGGCCCAATATCGATTAGGTAGTCAGCTGCTAACATGGTCTCTTCATCGTGCTCAACAACAATTAGGGTGTTCCCTAAATCACGCATCTCCATTAATGAATGAATTAAGCGATCATTGTCTCGTTGATGCAAGCCAATTGAAGGTTCATCCAGTATATAAAGCACGCCGCTTAGTCGCGAGCCAATTTGGGTAGCTAAACGAATCCTTTGAGCTTCTCCTCCTGACAACGAGCCTGCAATTCGATCGAGTGTCAAATACTCCAATCCCACATTATCTAGAAAAGTCAAACGATCATTGATTTCTTTCATAATCGGTTGAGCAATCATCAAGTCATGCTCATCAAATTGTATATTTTCAAAATGTATTTTTGCCATATCAATAGACAATGCTGTCACTTGAGCAATATTTTTATCAGCCACTCTTACACTTAAAGCTTTTTCGTTCAAGCGTTGACCTCTACAAGTTGGACACTCTAACTCTTGCATATAATTACGCAAAACATCTCGCATATAATCTGAACTTGTTTGATTATAGCGTCTTTCAACATTATTAAAGATCCCTTCAAATGTCTGATCAACCGTTCGCTTCTTACCGCCGTGCATGGGTTCAAAGGTAAATTTAAAGTGAAAGTTAGGTTGGCCATATTTGAGTGCTTCTTGTTGGTCCTTGGTTAATTCTTCATAAGGAAGGTCCATTGGGATACCGTAAGCTTTAGCAAATTGTTCTAGCATAGAAGCATAGTAGCCCGAACCTTCTTTGCCCCAAGGTAAAAAGGCTCCCTCACGCAAAGTTAAGGTTGGATCAGGAATAATTAAATCTTCATCAGGAGTTAAACGAGCGCCCAAACCATCACAAGCCGGACAAGAACCGAAGGGTGCATTAAAAGAAAAAAGTCTTGGTTCTAACTCTTCAATAGAAAAATCACAGTATGGACAAGTATAATGCTCATTAAAATAAAGTTCCTCTCCATCAATTACATCTACAACTAAATAACCTTTAGAAGCATTCACTGCTGTTTCAACGGAGTCATAAAGTCGAGATCGAATCCCTTCTTTAATCACAATTCGATCGACCACAATTTCAATAGTATGACTGACTTTTTTTGAAAGTTCGGGAACTTCGGTTAAATCAAATATTTCTCCATCTACTCTTACACGAACATAACCTTCTTTAGCTACTTGCTCCAACACTCTTTTATGCTGCCCTTTTTGATTCCTTACAAGTGGTGAAAGAATTTGAATTTTACTGCGATCTGGTAATTCCAATAAGCGATCCACCATCTGTTCAACAGATTGTCTAACAATGGGTAAGTTGTGACGAGGACAGTAGGGAGTCCCTACTCTGGCATAAAGCAAACGTAAAAAATCATTAATTTCAGTAGCTGTTCCTACGGTTGAGCGCGGGTTCTTACTGGTTGTCTTTTGATCAATTGAAATGGCGGGACTCAGACCCTCAATCGAATCGACTTCCGGTTTATCCATTTGCCCTAAAAATTGACGTGCATAGGCTGACAAACTTTCTACATACCTTCTTTGGCCTTCTGCATATAGGGTATCAAAGGCAAGTGATGACTTGCCAGACCCCGATAATCCAGTCACTACAACTAATTGATCACGAGGTATTTCTATGTCTATATTTTTTAAATTGTGGGTTCTTGCACCCTTGATGGTAATTTTATCTTTAGTCAAAATAATCCCTCTCTTCTCTGTCCGTAAAAAAACTCTTCACCTCATTATAACACAGGTCACTTTCTAAACCAGAAAATTTGTTCGTATGTTTTCCCGAACGTTTAACTGGAATTTCGTTTATTCATCTAACTTTTTATACTCCTTAAGATAGGGGTGTGCTAAAATTAACTCATGTTAATAAGAAAGGGTGTTGAAATTGCAATTAGTTTATAAAGGCAAAACAAAAGACGTCTACTCCTTGGAAAATGGAAACTACCTCTTAAAATTTAAAGACGATGTCACTGGAGAAAACGGTGTCTTTGACCCTGGGGCGAACTCTGTTGGTCTATCTATCGAAGGCGTTGGTCGTGCTGGTTTAGAAATGTCTCAATTTTTCTTTGATAAAATCCATCAAGCTGGAATCTCAACACACTTTGTTAATGCAAACATGGATGAACAAACAATGGAGGTTAAGCCTGCTAAAGTGTTTGGTAAAGGTTTAGAAGTGATTTGCCGCCAAAAAGCAGTGGGTTCTTTCTTCCGTCGCTACGGTGATTATATTGAAGAAGGCAGTGATCTTCCTCAATACGTGGAGTTCACAATTAAAGATGATGATCGTCAAGATCCACCAATCACTAAAGACGGATTAGTTGTTCTTGATATTTTATCCGCTGAACAAGTAGACCGCACCGTTGAGCTCACTCGTCAAATTACAACCATTGTATCTGATGAATTAAAAGCTCATGGTCTTGATCTTTATGATATTAAGTTTGAATTTGGTACTTTACAAAACAACGATGAAGTTGTCCTAATTGATGAAATCTCTGGTGGTAATATGCGTGTCTATAAAGACGGCCAATATATTGAACCATTGAAATTACACCAATTACTATTTAAAGCTTAATTCCTATTTTAAATCTAAGCCAAATAATAAAATCAAAGCGTCTCTCGATTAAATAATCGAGAGGCGCTTGTTTTATTCCTATTTTCCTAGGACTATGGTCTGATTTTTTAAAAAACTACTTTATCTGCCGTAGTAATTGTTTTATAATTTAAATACTCCATCAGATACAGTAAAAAGAGTGAGGTGATTCATTGATAAATAGTGATATTTTTAGAGGGTATAACGACCTTTTCATCCTAGCTATTTTAGATAAGAGTGATTCCTATGGTTATGAAATTGGCAAAACAATTTCTCATTTATCCAATGAAAAATACATCATGAAAGAAACAACTCTTTACTCCATTTTTAACCGCTTAAAAAAAGATGGTTTAATCGAAGACTATCCCGGCCAGAAAACAAATGGTCGTCCAAGAACCTACTATCGATTAACGCAAAAAGGGAAAGAAGTCTTACAAGATAAAGTCAAAGAATGGACAATCGTTAAAGCAATCGTGGAAAATATTATTAAAGGAGCTTAATTATGGACGTAATAAAAACCTATCTTGATTCTATGTTTACCAAGATTGAAGTCAATGATGAAATGCTTCAACTGAAGGCAGAAATCTTGGCAAATATGGAAGACAAATACCAAGACTTAATTGATTCAGGTCTGAGTGAGCATGAAGCCGTTGGTAAAGTGATTACTGAATTTGGCAGTATTGAGGAACTGTTTGATGCTTATCAATTCAAAACACAAGATAAAAACAAACTGCCACACTATCCCTTACTCACAGAAGAAGAAATCAATGCTTTTATTACCAATAGCACCAAGTCAAATTTATTAACAGCCCTCGGCACCTTTTTAATGATTGCCTCTTCATCAGTCTTCATGACTTTAGAAAGTGTCTTAGGTGAAAACAGCACCTTAGCCGATAGCTTCGGAATTAGTATCATCATAGTGTCAATTGTAATTGCTGTTGGTTTCTATGTAACAGCTAGCCAATTTAATGGCAAACCAAAAAAAGTAGCTAAGGGAGAATATCGTTTATCTAAGAACTTAGAAAGGCAACTAAAAAACGACTTGAAACAACAAGAGAAAGTTAGCTCTTATGGATTCATTGCTGGTATCGCCTTAATTCTTCTACCCATTATACCTATCGTTATAGTTGACAGTCTAAATGTAGCAACTGGTCTAGCAGATTTGACTATTTCCGGACTCTTGATCTGTGTTGCTAGCGCAGTCTTCCTTTTCATCTATTTAGGAGGAAATCAATCAACTTATAAAAAGTTATTGGAATCTGGCCTTTCATCACAGGTTAGCCCTCAAGAAATCAACAGTCGAGAGCGTCTTAAAAAAACAGATAAAATATTTGATGATATATACTGGCCATTGGTCACTGTTATTTATTTTCTCTGGTCGTTTATCAGTAGCGCTTGGGCAATTTCTTGGGTGACCTTTATAATTGCTAGCGTGATAGAGGACCTTTTAAAACATTTGTTAGGATTAAAAACCGATTAAATAAAATCACTTCGATTACTAAATAGCTATATGAAAAAATCTTTACCTTTGAGAGATTTTGGCTTTAATAAAGTATAGCTCCACCTATCTTTGACTGAGAGCAAGATCCCTCCAGCATTCTTTCTAATTGAACAATTAGTGAAGCCCTTTGAAAATGTAACTTCTACATTTTCAAAGGGCTTTATCATTACATCTTAGATAATTTTCCACCAATTTCAAACTCATACTTATGACCTTGAGTCATTGAGTGGTAGAAGCCTTTACCTTCATATATTTGAAACACTTGGGCACCCACTTGATCTGCTTGATCAGGGTAAACTATTTCAACATAAGGATTGTTACCTAAAATTTCTGTTAATTTTTCTTTACCTAACTCTCGTACTTTCCCTTCAATCCGAATCACCTGAATCAAATAATCTTCTTCTTTCATAGCTGTCATTGCAACAGCTTTATTGTCTTGGAGTTGTTGATAAAGATTTGTTTTAGGATTGGTCATGAAAAAGATTCCTTTATCGTTTGCTAGACCAACATGAACATATCGAGCATGCGGTTTATTTTCATTGTCAACCGTTGCTAGCACAGCGACTTTCATATCATTTTGAAATATATCCATAATTTTTTCGATGTTCATCTTTTTTCTCCTTAAAAAACAATTGAAATTAATATTCTCTGTTAAAAATATGATTTAGAGTTTGAGCCATATACACTTCAACTAAAGGACCTACCCAAAAAATTAACCCAATTATTGTTAGAAGCCCTAACAACCCTACAGTAACAATCGCTCCAACTCCATCCATCATAACGAAGCCTAGAAGACCTATCAAAATAAAAAAGACAATAAAGATTAAAAGAATAACTATTAGGCTTTTTGCGATTCGGCCAAAATTATTTTTAGCTACCGTTAAACTTTTAGTAAAGGTTGCCCAGAAATTATACTTGCCTTCCACATCATATGCTATTAGATATGAAATAGGTACTAAAAACACGCTTAAGGCCAATGCCAACAGCATAAATATCAAAACAAAAACTAAGCTAGCCGTATTGCCATATTGGCTTAGTTGAAAAAATATCAAGCCAGAAACAAATAATAGTAAGAACCCGGCGATCCAACCCAAGACATTGGCAAAAAAAGACTTGATCGGAAGTGTAATGATTTTTACAGGAGAGGTATGAAAGAAAGCTGAATCTGCTATTCGCATTTCAGGAAAATTTAGCTTTTGAAAATAGGATCTTCTTTGCATAATGCGTAGGAATACTGATAGTATCATAGTGATTAAGGCTATTAAGCCTCCTACACCTGTATATTGTGCTTTAAAAAAATCTTGACTAAATTGAACTAATTGATCGGGTGTCATCGTTTCATTAACACTGGTAATAAATGTATTCAATTGATCATTAACCGGAGAGAACATATTGAGAATTCTATTGATTACGGAGGATCCTACAGTTGCAATAAGAATAGTCCCCATAAAATAACCATAATGTCTTTTTAATCTTTGAATCGAATCAGATAACATCTAACCACTCCTATCATTTTTGATATTCTTTATTTTATCAATTATCGCTGCTAGCTTCAACATAGGGCTGGTGAACTTCTCCCATGGAAAGGAAAAACCTTCTTAAAGAAAAAGAAGGTTTAAATAATTATTTATTTAAATTTTTTATGATTCGGTAGGATTAATTGATATAAATCGACGATTTCTTTTGCCATATCGTTAACAGTCATTGCGTTCATCAGGTGGTCTTGGGCATGAATCATTAATAAAGATAATTCCGAGCTATTCCCTTGAGCTTCGCCTACCAATAACTTTGTCTGCAATTGATGAGCAGTTAAGATTGACTCCTGGGCTAATGCGAACTTCTGCTGAGCCAAATCAAAATTGCCTTCTTTAGCAAAGCGGATAGCCTCCATTGATTGACTGCGCGCATCGCCACCATTGGCAATCATTAGCATGGCAATTTCTTGTACTTCTTCTACTTTCATTTTAGTCTAAAAGCGATTCGGCTTGCAACAAGACTTTTCTACCGTTTGCTAAGCCGTAATCATTTTTATCAATACTTTCAACAATGATTTGCTTTGGAGCATAGCGTTTAGACAAACCTTCTGATAAATAAGAAACTTGTGGTCCTAATAATAAGACATCGATATTTTCATTGTTTACATAATCTTCCATTTCATGGATCGAAGATGAAATAATCTCATAATCTAGTTCTTCAGTCTTTACAATATTATTCATCTTATTAACCAACATGGTTGTAGACATTCCAGTACCACACACCAACATAATTGTTTTTTTACTCATTAGTCACCCTCCATATAATAAATCACAAATAATTACTCTTATAGAATCTATATTAGCTGATTATTTAAGCGTTTTCAACGGCTTTATGCTTTTTTTTGATAAACAGTGCCATTATTTACTAACGGTGTCTTTTAATCGCACATTAAAACTGATAAAGCTGATTCGTTGTGATCGGCCTCATTAAAAAACTAAAATCTTTGCTCACACCAATAGTCTAACAAATTACAGCAATTTTTTACACCTTTATTTCTCAGTTTCTTTAGGCCTTAACCTAGCAATAGGTTCCATCACTTCGTTAAACATTCTTTGGTCATATTCAGACTCAAAATGGTCGGTTATTTTATTTGATAAGTATGATATAAACCCTTTAATAACCTCTTGATGCTTATGAGAAGAATTAAGGCCAATGAAATATAAGGCTTCATAAAGATCACGAATTAAATAGGCGTCTTGATTAATATACTGAACCAATTGACCAAAATTTTGGAATAGAATCTTCTGAAAAGGGCAGTAGTCATAACAAACGCCTACTTCTAGTGTTTGTGACGAAGGTAATTCTATTTCTTCTAAATAGACTGCATACCTGGCCGGAGCTTGCCCTAATTCACCTAATAAAATGGACTGGTAACGAAAAACATGACTAATGGTGTTGGGGTCATTTATAGAAGGTGAGGCACTCCGCAAAGCGATATCTGTTAACTTCGAAAGAGCAAAATCAGGATTGTACATAGAAGAAGGTTCGTGTTGAAAAATAAAAGACCGATTCAATTTCTCTTCAAACTTTTCCCAATCTTTTTGTTTCTTCAAAGAATAAGCCTCAGCTAAAACAGCTCCTTTACCTACAAAATCACCATTTCTAACCTTCAAAACAATCACACATTTACATTCTTTTGCTAAATCAAATAAACGATCAATATCGACAAAATCTAGATAACCTTGTTTCAAAGACTGCACACTTTGACTGGCTGCCCCTTTAATAGAAGGCAATTGGTCCACAAATGTTGCTGCTTCAAAAAAGGCTTTATTTTCCGAGATAATTTTTGAAGCTCTTTCAAATAGTCCTTTAATGACCTGATTGTGTTGAACAGATTGTGAGATATCAAAAACAAAACGAATAAAGTATAAAACACTTGTAATCCCATACATTAAAGCCACTGTCCCCGACATCACTAAATATTCGCCTTGAGATTCGCGCATGAAAAATAAGGAAACCAGGCAATAAACAAAACCACCTAAATAAATACCCAAAGTTTGAGTAGACGATTTACGAAAAAGAAAATTTTCAATTGTTCGCGGCCCAAAACTAGAAGCATAATAGGACATCACACTCAGCATGGTAGCAAAAGTAAAAGTTGCCACAGCAAAAAGGGAGCCTGCTAAAGAACTTAATATCATTTGCGCAAAGTTTTGACTGGTTAGTAACACACTCGGTAGCGCATCTAGGTCTCCCCAATAGCGCACATCCATTAACATGACAAGTACCGCTAAAAAGAAAGCAAGTATAACATTATAAACAAATACCCACCAAGATTTTTGATCTTCAAAATATAGTTTTAAGCTTTCTATCATATGCACCTTTCCTCATTTCACTCTATCTTCCATTAAGAATAGAACATTCTTACCCATTCCACAAGTAGACATTCACAAAATAAATTCTTACCTCTCTTTATGATGATTAATCAAGACCTAGTTCTTGAATTTTTATCACAATCTTTCGGACTTTTCTTATTATTTTTTTTCACGAACTTAAGTGTATTTGATATAAAAATGCCTGTACGCTAGGTTTTATGAACTTGGGTGGGAAGGCAAGAACTGGATTAAATTTTTGTGAAAAGTATTGAACATTTATAGCGGAATGTCTACAATGGAGCGTAGAGATTTCCTAGGAAATAACTTTAAATTAATTGATTGGAGGAGTCATTTTGAAAAAAGAAATTGTATTTCCAAAATTAAGTTCAAAAGTATTGTCAGGGGTCATTATTGAATGGACCACAGAGGTTGGCCAAAGCATTCAAAAAGGTGAAGTATTATATTCAGTCGAAACCGATAAAGCTGTTCATGAGATTGAGTCGCCTTTTTCTGGAAAGCTAATAGCTATCCATCAAGAGCTAGGTGACAAAGTGACTGCTGGTGATTTAATTGCGACCATTGAAGAAAGTGAGGAAGCTTAAATGAAAATCACTGCCTCTTCATCAACCCAAGTAAAACCACGTATCCGTTTTGACAATGAATCCGTCGATCAAGTTAATAACTTACTTTCTAGCCTACAACTTAATACCGTTTGTGCCGAAGCTACCTGTCCTAACCTAGGTGAGTGCTACAAAAATGGTACAGCCACCTTCATGATCCTTGGTAGCCATTGCTCAAGAGCTTGTCGTTTTTGTGATATTCTGACAGGCAATATGGAAGAAGTGAATGACAAGGAGCCTGAAAATTTAGCCGATGCTTGTAAAACACTGGGGCTTCGCCATGTGGTAGTGACCAGTGTGGCACGTGATGATTTAGAAGATGGTGGAGCTGAACAATTTGCTCGCACAATTCGTGCTGTTAAAGAAAAATGCCCAGACACAACGATCGAGGTGCTTATACCAGATTTCCTAGGTAACAAAGAAAGTATTGACCTTGTTATTGAAGCAAATCCTGAAATTATTAATCATAATATCGAAACGGTAGAGCGTTTATCTCCAAGAATTCGTCACCGCGCTACCTATGAACGTTCTCTTGACGTTTTAAAATATATTAAAAAACAAGCACCCCATATCTATACAAAGACAGGGATAATGCTAGGCTTAGGTGAAACTGAAGAAGAGGTTGCTCAAGCTATGGATGATAGTTTAGCGGTAGGCGTAGATTTCTTTACAATTGGACAATACCTTCAGCCTTCCCCTAAGCATTACAAACTAGAAGAATATATTTCGCTTGAACAATTTGGTAGATACAATAAAATGGGGATGAAAAAGGGCTTCAAGTTCGTAGCCTCTGGACCTCAAGTAAGAAGCTCCTACAAGGCTCATGAATCCTTGGATGCCGTCGGTGTTGACCATAACTTTGATGCTGAAAATAGCTTAGTGGCTCAATTAGCCAAAGAAGAAGCATAAAGACCCATGTTATATTTACCGACTGATTCACTTGATCCTAACTATTACTTTGCCTTAGAAGAATACTTAATGACCCAAAAAGCTTTAAAAGAAGACCTTTTCATGATCTGGCAAACCGATTTTACAGTCATGCTGGGTAATTACCAGAATGCATATGTTGAACTGAACTTACCAGAACTAGAAAAAGATCAAGTCACTATTACACGACGTAATACAGGGGGCGGTACTATCTTCACCGACCAAGGTGGCTGGCAATATAGCTTTATTTCACCTCGACCTCAAGGAAATAAACGACACGAAGCTATTGATTTTCAACGCTTTATGCAGTCCATCATTCACTCCTTGAATAATTTAGAGATTCCAGCTGAAATGAACAGTCGCAATGACTTAGCCATACACGGTAAAAAAATTTCCGGCAATGCTCAATGTTTTAAAGGAGACTACACCCTGCATCATGGTTCCTTGTTATTTGATAGCGACTTGTCTGCTATGGCCTGTTATTTAAACCCCGCTAAACACAAGATTATCTCCAAAGGAATCAAGTCTGTTAAAGATCGGACAACTAATATTAAGAATTACTGCCCAGACGATTGGGATGCTAAGACCTTTAAAAACGCTTTAGTCAAAGAAATTATAGGCGAGCAGCCAAGCTACTTCCACCTAAGTGAAGAAGATGAAAAAGCCGTCCAAAAACTTAAAAAAGAAAAATTTGAGTCCTGGGAGTGGGTCTTCGGCCGTAATCCAGCGTTTTCTTTAGTTAACGAAGCGGTATTACCCGGAGGTCTCCTCAAACTTCATTGCAAAGTGGAAAAAGGTGTCATTCAATCACTCCTTTTTGAAGGAGACTTCTTTAGCACGCACGATTTAAGGGATTTTGAGCATTCTGTAAAAGGGATTAGCTTTAATAAAAAAACCATGCAAGACCATTTTAATGATAACTATCCGCAAGATTTAATTCACAACATCAGTAATCAACAAATTATTGACACTCTATTCAAAGACTTATAAGCTATCAATAGAAAACATCAGGTCTAAACCCCCTGATGTTTTCTTTTAGAAGTCGCTTTTATCCTCTACCTCCATAGAAAGAAGGTCTCAAATGTCTGATATCCATCAAGCCATGCGCCGTCAAGACCGTGCCATGCCCAATGATTTTGCTGAAAAAGTTATCGATCAAGCTCAATACGGTGTACTAAGTATGCCCGATCAACCCTATCCTTATGCAATTCCTTTGTCAATGATACGTCACAATCAAACCCTCTATTTTCATAGTGCAAGAGCCGGTAAAAAGGTTGATTTACTTGAAGACGGTATGGCTGTCTGTGTCACTTTTGTCGGTAAAGTTCAAGTTCCTAATTTATATAGTGAAAGTGAAATCGCAAGGATAGCTGCTGATCCAAAATCATGGGGCACTTTAGCCCGTACTGTTTTTACTACTGAATTTGAGTCGGCCATTATCTATGGTAAAATTCGCAAAGTTACTAACGAAAAAGAATTGCTCAAGGCCTTACGTCTGATCGCCAAAAAATATGTCCCTAAACATTATTCACTAGTTGATAAAGCCATTGACACAGCTTTCGATTATGTTCAAGTCTATGCTATCGAAATAGAGCACCTTTCGAGCAAAAGAAAGAAATATGATGATCAAGGGCAAGAAATGAAACATGCCCGAGGATGGAAAGTTTAAAAAGAGGCTGTGACTGACGTCCGCATCTTTTTTATTTTCAAAAATCGCTTTAAATAACTAACTATTTTCGAGTAACTCATTGTCATAGATCGTGTAATCACAACGGTAAATAAAGAGATACTTGCCATCTATTATGAGTCCTGTCGACTTAGGTACATCCGTTTTAAAATAGGAGACCTTATTTCCTGAATAAACGGCTAAAGGTGTTCCGTTTTGGCTTCGCACCATAATCGTCTTCTTTTTACCAAAAAAGGTTTGGCCTAAATTGTCCTGTAAGCGCGAAATGAATGGAAGGTTCGATCTCGTATCATAAAGTTCAACGCGATTATCTACCTCCATCGTCAAGTCATTTAACCCCTTCTCAGCAGCAATCAAAGATGATCCTACATGAGTCATCGTGTGCCCACCAATTTGAATATCTAAAACCTGTGAGTCAGCTTTGGTTGAGCCTTCAGCTGTTTGTGAATCGAACTCTTCATCTCGTTCAATTGAAACTGATTTTCCCGTCATAGAATCAATGATCTGGGCTTGCTCATCATAAGTTTGGACGGTCATAGTCAAACCAATAAAATCTTGTTTAAAGCCAGAAACAAATTCACTTATAGCCTGACAGCCAGTCAAAGCTAAAACCATTATTAATAGGATAGATAATTTAAAAGTGTGTTTGTTTTTCATTTTAGTCTCCTTTTCTTAATAGTATATCTATTCTACCAGAATCAATTACTAAGCGACTTGTACTAGAGGCTGATTTTCACTTATTTACAATCGTGATTCGTTTTTAATGAATCCTTCAATTTGCTTATAATCTTCCGTTAAGAGAAATCCTTCTTCAACCATTTGTTGGTAAACTTTTTGTAGTCCATTGTAATAACCATTAACATTCATGAATATACAAGGATTCGTGTTTTGACCCACCCGACTCCAAGAGACGGCTTCCACTACTTCATCCGATATCCCTGTTCCATTAGGAAGCACCACAATAAACCACTATTTTAATAGTCTACCTCCTCTTTTTCAATTTACTATTATAACTAATTTTTTGTCAATAAATAGTTATTCTTAGCCCATTAAACAAAATTATTCTCAAAAGAAAATTTTTTGCAACAGTCTTAATTGTTTTTTATTTAAATAGCAATCCCCTTATCCTTTAAATTCATCAAACAAGCTTGAAGATAAACTTCATCATGTTCTGGATAGATGGGACAATCTAATGAGAGGGCTTCTAAATCCTGATAAGACGGAGCTGATTTGCCACGGTATTTGGGATCTAGCCAAAGGCTATCCGGCTGATAGCCTCTGGCTATCATTTCTTCCATTACTAAAACATGGTATTGGTATAATTTATAGGGATGATAACTAAAAACATAGTTTACAGTAGAATGTGGCTTGCCCCACCCCTTCCCTCTTAAGGCACAACATTCTCGATGTTGTCCTAAAAGTTGTTGTCGAGGTAATAATGAAATTAAATCTTGATGCCATAAACGCATTGTTTCCCTCCTAATTTATTCATTGCAATAAGACACTTAATCTCGATTTAAGAACCAAGTAGCTCCATTAAGATAAGAAGCAAAAGCCGACCAAATTACATAGGGCAATAAGAGTAATACCGCCCAAGTGTTCTTTTGATAAAATTTAATGGCTGTGACTAGAACAGCTATGAAAAACAAAACTTTCATTTAAAGTAATGCCGTGGTATTTTTACTTAAAATATAGCAGTGACCCAAGACCATTAAGACCTAATTGGGTTCGATAGCTTATAACGGCTTCGTCTTTCTCTTTACTTTCCTCGATGATTATTCGAGCAATCCCCAGCATGGTATATCATAATGGTCAAACAATGCAAAAAGTTTGTTTGAGTGGTGTAAATAGGGGCTGTTTGTACTTTTCATCGTCTGCTTTAGCATTATCAGCCGTCAACCAATCAATAATTATCCCACCCCTCAATGAAGCTCCAATAAGTAATCAGTTTTTACTATTCATCACACCACTTCCTTTTCTATTATAAGCCAAAAGCCATTCGTCTTTGACTAAAATGCTTTAGCATCGATCATAAAAACGCTCTAACTATTTCTTCACCTCTCCAGCTATCCGTTCCATCCTAACAGGATCCTTTAAATCCTTTTTACTAAATTCATCAATCAGTCCATGCAGGTCCAAAGCTTGAAGCTCAGTGAATGATTCAGACATTTGCACAACTGTGTTTATTTGCTGATAGCTTTGATAATCGTTTTGATCAATTTAGGATCGGAAAATTTTTTTGAACGTATCCATCTGAATTAAAGGCGACTTGCTCAAAATATAGCCTAAGAAGACAGTGGCCGTTTCTTGGCCGACAATTCCATGCTTGAGCACTTCTTGTCTTAATTCCCATTCGTACATTCGTATTTCGCTGCTATACTGTTGTAGTTCCAATGGTGTTCTAAGAACCAATCCAAAACGACTTGGATAGCTAGAACTTTGTTTTTATAAAAACTCGCTGAATAAACCAGCTGTTCTAACTGACTTCTTTTCGACCACTTTTAAGTTTAGTTTTTGCATTACCCTTTTATGTTGTTTAGCAATTAGGACTACGTCATTATCAGTCAACCGGCTCTTAATCAAATGATCTCATTCACAAAAATGGATAGAAGGGGTCAATGAGATAATTCCTCTCTTTTCAGCTTCCTTTATATCAGTCAATCTGACGTACTGATGTCCTCTTTGGGACTTTCAATTCGCCTTCAATTTTACTTATTTTAAATTCTCCTTTTTTTAACTGATTTCTATTCATTTAGAGGTCAGTTTATTATAGTTTAGCAAGCCGTTTATCAACCATTAGTATTCATTTGACAAAAATAATAGTGCGTGGTATATTTAAGTTGTAAAGGTTGAACGGCTGTTCAACTATAAATGATAATTTTTACTGTTTATAAACAGAAAGTAGGTCATGCCATGGATAGCTGTCAAGAGAATGCAATTCATCCTGAAGCGATTAAGAAAGCTCAAGAAGTGCCTCTCAATCCAGAACATTTTAAAATTCTAATCAAACTCTTTAAAGCATTAGCAGAACCCTCTCGAGCAAAAATTTTATGGTATTTGCTTAAGACAGAATTGTGTGTTTGCGATTTAGGCCATCTAATAGGCATGTCCAAATCTGCCACTTCTCATCAACTCGCTTATCTATTTAAATTAAATTTAGTTAAAAAGCGCAAAGAAGGACGTATTGTTTATTATTCAATTGCTGATGACCATGTGCGTATTTTATATCACAATGCATTGGAACATGCAGCAGAAGGAGGAAATGATAATAATGACTTATAAATTTAAAATGCAGGGTTTGTCTTGTGCTAACTGTGCTCAAAAAATTGAAACTCGCTTAAACAATTCGGATCAAGTTGAAGCGACCGTTAATTTCGCACAAGGACAATTAACAATCGACACGGACCAAGTGATGGAGTCTAATCTCATTCAAAGCTTGGAACAAAATGTACAAGAAGTCGAACAAGGGATAAAATTGGTTCCGCTCTTTGAGCTAGAAGAAAAATCAAATCTAAACCTTGATAAAAATAAAGACAGTCAAGGCTTACTTGATAGCGAAGGCTGGCGTATTTTAATTACCATTCCTTTATTTATCTTAGGATTCTTTTTAACAAATTATATTTCTTCTGAATGGCTTCTAGTGGGTTATTTTGGTCTGACCTATCTGTTCATAGGTCAGAATGTACTTAAAACTACTTGGAATAAAATTAAAAATAAGGACTGGTTAGAAGAAAATTTCTTAATGACGATTGCTACCTTAGGTGCCTTTGTGATTGGTGAGTACCCTGAAGCAGTTGCCGTTATGCTGTTCTATTCTATCGGAGAATGGTTTCAAGACCGTGCCGTTAACCAATCTCGCCAATCAATTCAATCCTTGATGGCAATTCGTCCTGACTTTGCCCGTATTCAACAAACTGATGGTACATTAACCAAAATTGACCCCCGCGAGTTAGTTGAAGGTCAAGAGTTTATCGTAGCTGTCGGAGACAAGGTCCCTCTAGATGGACAAATTATCCAAGGTCAATCTCAAGTAGACCACTCAGCTATTACTGGAGAATCTCTTCCTCAGAGTTTAAAAGAAGGCGACACCCTCTACTCAGGTTCGATCAACTTAAGTTCTCAGCTGAAAGTTAAAGTCACTAAGACCTTCCAAAATTCAACGGTCAGCCAAATTATCGACTTAGTTGAAAATGCTTCTTCCAAAAAGGCAGCTACTGAGAAATTTATTACTCGGTTCGCACGCGTTTATACACCGGTTGTAGTTGCCTTAGCAGTTCTTTTGGCTACTTTGCCTCCTATCTTTTTTAGTGACATTTCTTGGTCAACAAGCTTTTACCGTGCGTTACAATTTTTAGTTATCTCTTGTCCTTGTGCCTTAGTTGTCTCTGTTCCTATGAGTTTTTATGGTGGAATTGGTGCAGCAGCACGTGAAGGTATCATGGTTAAAGGCGGAAATTTCCTCGAAACCCTAACAAAGATTAAGACCTTAGTTTTAGATAAAACCGGAACAATCACTCAAGGTAACTTTGCGATTGACAAAGTAGAGGCCTTATATTTAAGCAAAAATGAGTTTTTAGAAGCACTGGCTCACTTGGAGAGCCAATCCCACCATCCTATTGCACTCTCCATTCAAGAAGCCTATAATCAGCCCTTAGATCCTCATCGTGTGCAAGAAGTAGAAACAATCACCGGTAAAGGTCTTAAAGGAATTGTGGACGGTAAAAGTTTACTTGCTGGAAACAAGGACTTGATGGATCAATTCAAGATCGAAGTGCCAGAATTAAAGACTGCTGCCACTGTCGTTTATCTCAGTATTAATCAAGCATATCAAGGCTATGTCCTCATTAAAGACCAGATCAAACCAGATTCTCAGTCCGCGCTGACAGAATTACATCAATTAGGTATTTCCTCTGCCATCTTACTTTCTGGTGACAATCAAGCAACCGTCGACGAAATCGCTCAACTTGTTGGGATTGATCAAGCAAAAGGTGACTTGCTTCCACAAGAAAAGATGATCGAACTGGAGAAAATTTTAACTAACATTAAGCAATCAACGTCTAATAAAAAATCCTCTAATGTAGCCTTTATCGGTGATGGCATCAATGATGCCCCGGCTCTTGCCCGTGCAGATATTGGAATTGCCATGGGAGGAATGGGATCTGACGCAGCTATTGAATCAGCAGACATTGTCATTATGAATGATTCTTTAGCTAAACTCCCTCAAGCTATTAAAATTGCTCAAAAAACTTTACGCATTGCTCAAGAAAATATAGCCTTTGCACTTGGAATTAAGGTGCTCTTCCTAAGCCTCGCCGCTTTAGGCTTCTCATCCATGTGGATGGCTATTGTCGCCGATGTTGGTGTGACCATCCTTGCAGTTCTTAATAGTTTGCGAACACTTGGGAAAGTTAAATAATAAAAAAACCAGCAAGCATAATAATGGTATGCTTGCTGGTTTTCTTCGTTTAACAAACTCATTTATCTTTAATGAATCCTTTTAGGCCCCTTCAATTTTAAATTCGTAAGTTGAAGGTAGATGGTAATAGGCTTTTAAGGCATTAAGAGCTCCTTGGGCTTTGACTAAAGTTTCTTGGTACTCTTCTTCTGGATCTGAAAGGGCAATAATTGCTCCCCCTAGACCGAGACTAGTCTTTTCTTCTTCAATAACCGCCGTGCGTATAACAATATTTAAATCCATACAACCATTATTAGCAATATAGCCAATAGCCCCTGAGTAGATACCTCGTGGACGTCCTTCTAATTGATCAATTAATTCGAGGGTACGATACTTCGGCGCTCCAGTCATTGAACCACCAGGGAAGCAAGCTTTAAACAGATCAATAGCTGAAACATTTTTTGCAAGAAAGCCTTGAACGGTAGTCACTAATTGATGAAGGGTTGAATAACTCTCAACAGCCATCAACTTGGGAACCGTTACTGTTCCAATCTGACAGACCTTACCTAAATCATTTCGCAATAGGTCTACGATCATCAAGTTTTCAGCCATGGTCTTTTCCTCGGTTGCTAAAGCATGAATAATCGCTTGATCTTCTGCTGGGTTTTGACCCCTTTTAGCCGTTCCTTTGATGGGCTTGGTTTGAACTCTACCATCACGATTCAAAGTTAAGAATTTTTCCATAGAAGAACACGCAACAGCAAAATGATCAAAAGTTAAAAAGGCTGCGTAAGGGGCTGGACTGGCTTGGCGTAAGGTTTGGTAATATATATAGGCATCTAGCTGGTCTTTGATATCCAAGCGGTTGGTCAAACATATTTCATAGGACTCTCCTTTTCGAATGTAGTCTTGACATTGGTGGATAGCTTTCAAATAGTCACTGCGAGCCATAGCCCAAGCAATAGTTGGTTGATCGAAGGCCTCCATGATAAGCTCTTCTTTTTCACCTACTGAAATATAAGCCTGTGAAAAATCTAAATCTTTGATCCAGTCTTTGTCATCTTTATAGGATAGTAAATAAAGTTGGTTTTCGTGATGATCGATAACAGCCGCTCGATCAATATAATCTAATATAACATCAGGATACGATGACTGATGCTGATTAGGCCCTTCCGTTAAACTTTTGAGCTCATAACCAAAATAACCAATATAACCTAATTGGAAATCACATGGTAAATCTTGATGGATTGGCCATTGAGGTTGATGTTTTTCTAAATAAGTGAATATATCTTGATGAATTCTTTCTTCTCTTCCCTTTATATCTGTCTTGATAACCACATTATCCGTAATATCATAGGTCAGACGATGGCCATGGCGAGGACCCGCTTGTCCAATTATAGAAAAACGAGACAAAGCTTTTGTCACTTGACTAGAGTCTAACCATTGCGTTTGTTTATTAATTTGATAAAGCTGATTAAACAACGCTTGTGCATTGCCTTGATAAGGAACTTTTGTAACACGCAAAGGATTTGTCTGTATTTGGAAGGTGTGGATCAAGTCTACAAAATTCTCAATTAGACGCTCACCTTCTTGTGAAGCAATTGACTCTGGATGAAACTGAACGGCGTATTGAGGTTTGCTACGATGAGAAATCCCCATAATTAAGCCATCGTGCGTTCTCGCATCCACTTGAATGTTCTCCAATTTCTCTTCTTTACAGACTAAAGAATGGTAACGGGTCACTTTAAAATCTTGCGGTAGTCCTTTAAAAAGTCCTTGATTATTATGTCTGATTTCACTCAGCCGCCCATGAACAGGCTGAGGAGCCAATATAATTTCTCCTCCATTCAGATAATAAATTCCTTGCTGACCCAAACAGATGCCCAATATGGGACGTTCTTCTTTTTCGATTACTTCACGGCAAAGACCAAAATCTTCAGGATTTTCAGGACTTCCAGGACCTGGTGAAATAACCACCGCATCAAAATCTAACAATTTGAATTCTTCATATGACATTTGATCATTCTTAATAACCAACGGAACTTCTTGCGTCACTTTGGCTATTAATTGAAACAGATTATAAGTATAGGAATCATAATTATCAATGATAACAAACTTCATAATGGTTTCTCCTAACATTTTTTTCAACGATATCTATGCAACTGGTTATTGTCCTATTTTATCACAATTTGTAGTTAGTAAAAATACCTGAAAAGTAATTTAAAAAGAATAGCATTTAATCCTTGTCAATGATTGACAAGTGCTATCATTCACCTATAATGAAGGAGAACTTTGAACAGAGTATAAAAGGTGCGTAAAGTATTTACAGATGGGAAGTTGCTGTAAAACGAAATGAACAATCATGCGATGCCTTTTATCTTCCGCTGTTTTATTATCCATCTTTAGCGGAGCTCTGAATTTTTCAGAGCTCCTATTTTTGTTTAGGAGGGTACATTTTGGACATCCAATTGAATGTTTTTCCTTATCCAATCTATCTAGAACACCATCATTTTAGTCAATTAAAAAAACGCTTAAGCCAAATGAGCGGAAAAAAGTTTCTACTAACGGATCAAAATGTGGCGACCCTTTACCAAGAACAAATTGATCAACTTGGTCAGTTAGCATCCTTTTCTTACCATATTGTTCCTGCCGGTGAAGCGTCAAAGTCATTAGCTTGTTATCAAGAAGTGATGAATCGTATGGTAGAAGAAAAACTTACTCGGTCTGATTGCCTAATCGCCTTTGGTGGTGGCGTCATTGGTGACTTAGGGGGCTTTTTAGCCGCCACATATTTAAGAGGAATCAACTTTATACAAGTTCCGACGACTCTTTTAGCTATGGTTGACTCTGCCATTGGGGGTAAAAATGGCATTAATTTTGGTGCCTATAAAAATCAAGTGGGTACTTTCTATCATCCCGCTTGGGTTCATATCGATATTGCCTATTTAGACACCTTAGATATCAGACAAATTAACAATGGGTTAGCAGAAATTATAAAATATGCGATCCTTACTGACCCCGCTTTATTGGAGGACATCAGACGAGATAAAAGTCAACTCAACTACTTGAATCTAATTAAACGGTCTTTAGAAATAAAACACGCCTATGTTGCTAATGATTTTCACGATCAAGGTAAAAGACAATTCCTTAATTTAGGTCATACTTTCGCCCATGCCATTGAAAGTATTAGCAACCACCAAGTGAACCATGGTGAAGCAGTCGCAATCGGCCTATTATGGATGGCTCGTGCTAGTTTTAAATTGGGTTGGGCCCGCCAATCATTTGTTCCTCTTCTTGAAGATTTATACCAAAAACAAGGACTATTCCAGACTTATTACTGTGATAACCAAGATTTACTGAACGCCATTAATCACGACAAGAAAAAACAAGACCAAACGATTCACTTAATTATTCCTGTTGAAATAGGAAATTGTGTCCGACAAGCCATTCCTATTCATGAATTAGGCCAATGGATTGAAGCAGGGAGTCGATTGTAGATGGATATTCAAATTATGCCTCACTCTTTAAAAGGCAGTATTTCTGCAATTCCTTCTAAATCAGACGCTCATCGAGCACTCTTTGCAGCCAGCTTAGCCAATGGTCCCTCTACCATCTATTTAGACCGTCTTTCAAAAGATTTAGAAGCAACATTGACTTGTATTGAAGGACTAGGTTGCCTGGTTCACCATGATTCAGATCAAAAAGCATACCATATCCTGCCAGATGCTCATTCTATGAAGCGCCACTTCAATGTGGGCGAGTCGGGAACAAGCTTACGCTTTCTAATTCCTATCTTAGCTAGTCGGTTAGAAAAGAACCAACAGGTCGAAATCCTTCGCCAAGGGAGTTTGATCAATCGAACCAACCAACCTTATTGGGACTTGTTTGACCAATTAGGTATTTATTGGCAAGAAGAAGGCCCTAGTATCTGGCTTTCAGGCAAGTTAGAAGCAGGAAATTACCAACTTCCAGGTAATGTTTCTTCTCAATTTATTTCAGGATTAGCTTTGGCTCTCGCTCATTTAAATAAAGCAAGTCAGATAAAATTAACTTCGCCTTTGGAATCCGCTGCCTATGTCGACATGACCTTAGCTAGTTTAAAAGAATTTAGTAAAAGGATTGATTTTTCTCATCAAACTCAAGCCTATCACTTACTCGATGGACCTATACAAGCAGCGCCCTACCAAGTAGAAGGCGATTGGTCCAACGCCCTTTTCTTCTTAGTAGCAGGCGTCCAGGTCTTAAATCTTACTTTTGACAGTCTCCAAGCAGACCGTCAGGCTTTGTCCTATTTGGATAAATTGGGCTATCCCATCCCCGAGCCGGCAAGACAATCCACTGACTATCATCCCAGTAAGACTTCAACTGCAAGTAATCAAATAGTGGAAATCGATGCCCGTCAATTGCCCGATGCCATTCCTATCCTTACCCTAGCAGCCGCTAGAAAAGCTGGGATTACTCGCATCGTTAACGGCCAACGCCTCCGCTTAAAAGAAAGTGACCGAATAGAATCTACCGTAGCTCTTATGCAAGCTTTAGGTGTCTACATACAAGCTGAAGCTGATGGGTTCAGCTTGCAAGGAGGGCAAGGCTTTCATGGCGGAATTGTGGATACTTTTCAAGACCACCGTATTGCAATGACAGCTGCCATTGCCGGTAGTTTTGCCCAAGAACCTGTGATTATTAAAGGGGCGGACTGTGTTTCTAAATCTTATCCCCACTTCTTCGATGATTTTCAAAAATTAGGAGGTATCTATCATGTCCTTTAGTCTCGGTCAAAATTTTCGTCTCACTGTTTACGGACAATCCCATGCTAAAGCGATTGGGGTAGTCATTGATGGCCTTCCTGCCGGTTTAGATTTCCCTTATGCAGCCATTCAAACAGCTCTCGAACGTCGTCGTCCTGGTAAAAAGGTTTGGTCAACTAACCGTAACGAGACTGATTTATTTGAAGTCAAAGCAGGCATTGTAGACGGTAAAACCTGTGGGGCGCCCCTTTGCTTAGAAATTAGGAATCAAGACATGCAGTCCAAGGATTATGCCCAACATCACTATCTCCCTCGCCCCTCACATGCTGATTATCCTGCTTTCATTAAATATGAGGGACACCATGACATTCGTGGGGGCGGACACTTTTCAGGGCGCATGACTGCTCCAATTGTAATGGCTGGTAGTATTGCCCGCTATTTATTAGAAACAAGCGACATCCAAATTTATAGCCACATTCATTCAATCGCTGGTATAAAAGACCGGTTAGTTGATTTTGCGCAACCTGATTTTAAAGCCTTAAGTGAATTAGTTAATAAAGAATTTGCCGTAATTGATGACCTGCAAGGCCAAGCCATGAAGGAAGCTATCCTAGCCGCTAAAGAAGATAAAGACTCTGTAGGAGGGCAAATCGAAGTAATCGTTGACGGCTTACCAGTTGGTATCGGTCAACCCCTCTATGATTCGTGTGAAGCTAAATTAGCCCATGCCATGTTTGGCATTCCCGCCACTCGCGGCGTAGAATTCGGAACGGGCTTTGCTGGAGCAAACTTACGCGGCAGCCAGCACAACGATCCTTATTATTTGGATAATAACCTGATGGTTAAAACGCTGACCAACCATCACGGCGGTATTATCGGTGGTTTGACCACTGGCATGCCCTTGATTATGCGAGTAGCAATTAAGCCTACTTCTTCTATCGGTCAACCCCAAGCAAGTGTCAACCTTGATAAACAAGTTAATCAAGAATTGACGATTGAGGGCCGGCATGATCCTTGTATCGTCCCTCGGGTTGTTCCCGTTATTGAAGCAATGACCGCTATTTGCCTTTTAGACCTAATGATGATGGACGGTCAATGGCCAACTATTTCAACAAAAAATTAATTGCCGCCTTTAGAAAGTAGGTTCTTATGTTACAGACATCTCAAAAAAATAAAAAACCCACTCTTTGTGGCTTAATCGGACGTAAATTAGGTCATAGTTATTCCCAATCTATTCACCAACGAATTGGGAACTATCCCTATCACTTAATTGAATTAGAACCCAATCAGTTGAAAGACTTTCTTTTAGAGAAAAACTACCTCGGACTCAATGTGACTATTCCTTATAAAGAAGCGGCCTTACCTTATTTAGACAACCTAGACCCCTTGGCTAAAGTCATCGGATCGGTCAATACAATTGTGAATGAAGAGGGAAAACTCAAAGGCTATAATACTGACTACGCTGGCTTAGACTTTTTATTAAAAAATAATCATCTGACCTTAACAGGCAAAAATGTGCTTATTCTTGGATCCGGTGGCTCTGCCAAAATGATCGCTGTTTATGCTAAAAACCATGACTGTCACCGAGTTAGCCATTTAAGCATTCGCCAAGCTTTCCCACCATTAAAGGCTGACAATCAGGCGGCTCAAGTTATTTTCAATGCGACACCGGTTGGTATGTACCCTAATAACCAGGATTTAAGATTAAACTTGACCTCATTCCCTCAACTAGAAGCGGTCGTTGATCTCATCTATAATCCCTTACGCTCTTCTTTAGTCCTCCAAGCCAAAAGCCAAGGCATTCAAGCTATAGGTGGACTCGACATGTTAATTGCTCAAGCTTTTTTTGCCAGTCAACTTTTTACCGGTAAGTCTTATCCGACAGACTTCATCCATCAAATTTGCCAATCCTATTGGCAGGGAATCGAAAACTTAGTTTTCATCGGAATGCCAGGTGTTGGCAAGACCACTCTCGGAAAAAAACTGGCTGATCAACTAGGCCGCCCCTTTTTAGACACCGATCAATTGATCGAAGCTGTCATCCATCAACCGATCTCTGAATATATTTCCAAGGTGGGCGAAAAACCTTTTCGCGACCTAGAAGAAAAAATCATTCATCAAGTGGCTAAGGGAAATGGGCAAGTAATTGCCACGGGCGGAGGTGCCATTTTAAGGGCAAGGAACCGACAAGCTCTAACTCAGAATGGTCGATTGATTCTATTGGAGCGCCCCTTAGAAGAACTGTCTCGAAAGGGCCGACCACTTTCAGCTTCACTAGACCAAGTTAAGCGTTTATGGAATGAACGAAAAACACTCTACCAAGAGTGTGCAGACCTCATTATTCCCGTCAAGTCTTCTATCCCAACTAGCTATCAAGAAATGCAAGAAAGGCTGATCAAACATGCGATTATTAGTCCTCAACGGACCCAACCTTAACTTATTAGGCATCCGTCAACCAGAAATATACGGTCAAACCTCATACTCTGACTTAACAAACTCTTTAAAAAAATGGGCAAATGAATATGCTGTAGACCTTGATATCTTTCAATCCAACCACGAAGGAGCCTTAGTCGATAAAATTCAAAATGCTTATCAAAAGGTGGATGGCATAGTAATAAACCCAGCTGCCTACACCCATACATCCATCGCTATTCGCGATGCTTTAGCAGCCGTTGCCATTCCTTTTGTAGAAGTCCATCTAAGTCCTATTAGTCAAAGAGAAAGTTACCGACAAGTCTCATATATCAAAGATTTAGCCTTAATAACAATTGAAGGACAAGGCCCTGCAGGCTACCTTCAAGCTCTGGATTTTATCAAAAATTACCTCTTTAATCCTAATAATCCATCACCTATCACATAGAAAGAGAAGATATAAATGACAATGAATTCTGTATCTGTAAAGCAAGTCACTTTTGGCAAACAACCAGCTATTGTTATCGCTGGACCCTGCTCTATTGAATCTGAAGAACATATTTTTAAAGAAGCTCAAGCCTTGAAGGCGGCGGGAGTCGACATGATTCGAGCGGGTGCTTATAAACCAAGAACCAGCCCTCATGCTTTTCAAGGTTTAGGCTTTGAAGGTGTAAAGTACTTAAGAGCCGCCGCTGATTCAGTTCACCTCCCGATGGTCACAGAAGTTTTAAGTGAATATGATGTCGAAAAGCTGATCGATCTTGTGGACATGTTTCAAGTAGGTTCTCGAAATATGTATAATTACCAACTGCTGAAGTTGTTAGGTCAAGCCGGTAAACCTGTCCTATTAAAAAGAGGCTTTTCAGCAACTCTTAAAGAATGGGAAATGTCCGGTCAGTATTTAATGAGCGAAGGAAAAGCTTCGGTTGTATACTGCGAACGCGGCATACGTAGCTTTCAAGATGAAACACGCAACACCCTTGATTTAGCAGGTGCTATTCTCCTCCAAGCCAAAACGAAACAACCTGTCGTTATTGATCCTAGCCATGCCAGTGGTAGACGCGACCTCATCCTCCCTTTAAGTAAAGCCGCTTTAGCCGCTGATATTTCGGGGATTATGGTCGAAGTCCATCACAATCCCGACCAGGCCTGGACCGATGCCGCTCAGACTATTGATTATTCTATGTTGGATCAACTAATGAAGGAGTGCCAACCATGGCTTACATCAAATTAGATGAAGGCTTTCTTTTTGGACAAGGTGTTTTTACCACCCTTAAAGTCATCAATGGACAAGCGCTCTTCTTAGACCAACATCTTAGCCGTTTGTGTCAATCAGCCAAAGCTTTAGGTTTCAAAAGTTCTATAACCAAAAACGTTATTGTCAACTCTATTAACGAGAAAGAAATGGTGGATGGGGCTTTAAAAATCATCCTCTCACCAGGTAATCTTGTTCTACAAGAACGATCGGATCCCTATGGTAAGAGATTCTTGCCTGCAAAGCCATTAAAATTAGCCAAGTGGCAGCGCCATTCCTCTAACACACTCTTGCAACATAAGTCCACTATGTACTTAGCGAACAAAATTAATTTAAAGCAGATAAGAGAAAAAGGGGCTTTTGAATGCATCTTTTTAAATGAAAAAGACCAGATCACTGAGGGAAGCTTTACGAATCTCTTTTTTGTTAAAGACCAAGAGCTTATCACTGCTCCAACAAGCGCAGGTCTTCTTCCAGGTATTATGCGTCAATGGGTGCTTGACCATTTCCCTGTGACTATTCGCCCCATAGACTGGCAAGAAAGACAAACTTTCCAAGCTGGTTTTATGACCAACTGTTTGATGGGGATTACTCCAATTAAAACACTTGAATCAACCCATTACCAAGATCATCATCCTCTAATTGATTACATCCAAGAGGAATATTCTATAAAAATATATAAGCAAAAAGCTAGCCAATGGTGATAACATTTGACTAGCTTTTTTATTCATTATATTCATCTTCCGATTCATAAATACTCACGCCTGCAAGCTGATTGATATCTTGAAAGAACTTTTCAGCATGAACTTCTTTAGGAATTACTAGACGGACTAAATAATCAAGTTGGTCACTATTATTCACTAAGGGTTTGATAAAAGTGACGGTAACTAATGACACTTCAATAAAATGAAGGACCTCATTAAAAGATTGAACATCATTTGCTTGCACAAAAACCGTTACCCAAGGTGTTTTCTTCCTTAATGAGCTTTCAAGTCTTTGTAAGAAGGTCAAAGTGATTAGGAGTATAAAGCCTACAACAATTGCTACTTCGTAGAAGCCGATCCCAATTGCTAAGCCAATACAAGCCGAAGACTACAAGCCCGCAGCCGTGGTTAACCCTTTAATTTTGTCACGATTAGTGACTAAAATCATACCGGCACCTAAAAAGCCAATCCCACTCACAACTTGCGACCCCATCCGTGTAGGATCAACCCCTTCAAAAAATTCGGCTGCAAACTGATTGGTCATCATTACCATGGCTGAAGTTACACAGACTAAAATATAAGTACGCATACCGGCTGGATGATTTTCAATCCACGTCCAAAACCAATCATACCATTAATCAACATAGCTAAAAGGGGCCTTAAGAGTATGGTAAAGAAATTTACTTCTTCAAAATTAATCGTTGGTAACTTCATTGATGACCTCCCTAAAGTTAATTTCTTTTTCTTTGTTTAATAAGTATAACAGCTCATCATTTTTCCCTACTTATTCTCTTTAAATTTTAACTTTATTTATATAAAAGCACTTCGCATAGAAGTGACTTAGATTTATAATTCAATCACTTGGCTCTTGTTTAATTCCATAGCTTTTTCATAAATCGCTTTTCCAACTATAATATCTAAAACAGCAGAGCCTATCGTCTTAAAGACAGTGAGTTCGTCTTCTGATTGACGCCCGGCTATTTTACCTGAATCTAATTGACCTAATTCACCTGTGATGGACTTTTTTGTATAATACCTTTTTTGAGCGGATTGATTAAATCGCCTGATTCATTTAAGACTCCATCTTTGGTATCTAAATAGATCTTACCTGCTTGAGCAAAAATTGCTTCAGGAAGTTCTTGCATGTCTGGCGTGTATGAGCCTACGCCATTAATATGGGCTCCTGGTTTAAGATTTTCACTATCAAAAACAGCTTTTGTAATGTGGTAACAATTGTGATAACGTCGTCCCCACCGATTGTTTCTTTTGGAGAAGCAACAGCTTTAATTTCAACGTCAAACTTTTTAGCGAATAAATCCATCTTTTTTTTAAGCGAATGCGCTAGCACGCTCTTGGTCACTATCAAAGGCACACTCTTCTTTAATTGGTTGCGCTGATAACATCGCTTCTAATTGATGTTGAGCGTGTCCCCCTGTTTTAAACATGGATATTATTCGGATAGACAGAAACTATTTTAAACCCTGTCGCCGAGCCAGCTAAACTTGGCATGGATAAATTTTGACCTCCGAATTCTTCTAAATCAATGTTTGTTCTTAAGGGATTATCTGTTTTATCTTCAGAATATAATTTTAAAGCTTTTTTACCGCTTGAATAGTTCTTTCATGGTCATAACTTCCTTTATATCTGCTTCATTCAACACTCTTATTTCCACGGAAACACTCTCTTTAACTTTATCAAGTTTTATCCTCTTATTAAGAGTAACAAAAGAGAAGCCTTAGATTAAGCAATAATTCTTAGCTTCTTGAGCCTATTTATTAATAGTTTTTGATATCATAAATTATTACATCAACATAGTGAAATGTTTTGCTGTTAATTATTGAAACAATATCTATATCAAACAATACTAACCTATTCTATCCTTATTTGTTCGATATATAATGGGCATCAAACCATTATTAAAAATAGAACTTATTCCTCCCTCCTCAAATCAATGAACCAATTAAAGGAATCAACCATAAGATTAAACTTCTCAACAGATATGCTGATGGCTATCAATACTACACACACTTCCGAGCAAGTGGTTTAGTCATTTCATAACGCTTTACGTCAGGAAAAAAAGATCAAGCAACAAAAACATGCTGCTTGATCTCTTGAAAAATATTATCACTCCGATTGAACAATGAGCCTTATTTCTCTACATACTCTGCTTCTAAATCTTTAATTTGGTCAAAGGCATCTTGAGCTAATTGCATGGTTTGTTCAGTAATCCATTCTGCAGCTGCTTGGGGATCTTCCGCATACATCGTGATAAGTTCTTGACGTAATTCTTCGTATTTATCTTTACCAGCTTTTTCAATGGCTAAGATCTTTTCTCTCATTTCTGGTTTTAAGTTCTCTTCATCTTCTAACATAATGGTTAGTAGATTATCTACTGCCCAATAGAATGATTCTGGATCATATTCATTGGCTTCCACTTGGTAAGCAGATAGTGTGTCATTGATATTTCCAAAGTATGGTAAGTAAGGTGAAACGGTAGGTGATCCCATCGCTAACCACATCACACCTGGTACTTTTTCAGGCATATCTTCATAAATTTGGAAGATATGAGCTTCCATTGTATTTTTGTTACCAATGGGATATAAAGCATTCTCAGGCTTTTCTGGTTCTTGCTTTTCAGTCGTTTCAGTTTCTTCGCCCTCTGTTGCTTCAGCTTCTTCGCCTTCTGTTGCTTCAGCTTCTTCGCCTTCTGTTGCTTCAGCCTCTTCACCCTCTGTTGCTTCAGCCTCTTCGCTTTCTTCTACTTCGGTTTCTGTTGCTTCAGTTTCTTCGCTTTCTTCTACTTCGGTTTCTTCGGTTTCTGTTGCTTTGGTTTCTTCACCTTCTGTTGCCTCAGCCTCTTCGCTTTCTGTTGCTTTGGTTTCTTCACCTTCTGTTGTTTCAGTTTCTTTAACAACTTGTCCACCGGTAGCAGATGCGATGTTATCCGCTGGAATATAATCTGTATCTTCTAAACGATTTCGTTGTAAGCTCATGACTTGATCTAATGTGATTGTTTTATCCGTAGAATGTAAGAATGGAAACTCTGTGTCATCTAAAGAAACTTCTGCATCTGGATCTAAGGTTTTTACTCCAGACCAATACCTAGACACAGACCCGGGATCTATTTCAGCTGCATAAGAATCAGCAACCCGAATCATCCCCTCTTCCTCGACATAAGTACCCGCTTCTTCTGCAATGTTAATTAAATCGGCAGAGGCAATCACATTTTCAGTATCGTTCACATCGATTGTTTCTAAGAAGAACGAGTTGGGGAATACGGCAAACATATCATCTGGCAACTTCATCGCAGCATATTGGTGACCAGATAAAATTTCCATATACCAAGTTTCATTTTTATCAGCAATAATCAATCCGTTGCCTTCGGAAGAGCCTTTCTCATCGATAATCGATGCTAACAACTCCACGCCCTCACGCGCTGTTTTAACGTGACCTAAAACGACGGTCGTCATGATTCCTTCTGAAAGACCATTTTCAACTAAAGGGTCAACCGCTAAAACTTCATCATTAGTATAAGTAGTAGTGGTCGCATCCATCGCTACACCATACTCATTATAACCTGCTTCATAATACAAGCCCCACTCAGGGGTGGTATCTGGCACAGCAAAATACTTATAAGATTGAGCTGGTAGTTCAAATTCGAACTTAGTATATTCATCCACTAACTTTGCGCCTTCTTCATTTTCCGTCGCTTCAATTACTACAAAAGTCTTATTATGGCTTTGTTCTAAGTCTTCTGTTCGGCCAAAAATAACTGACCCATCTTCTGTAAGGCCCTTACCAACATATACGCCTGTACAGGCAGCTACTGGTTGAGCCAGTAACATTCCTGCCGATAACATGGCAACAATGCTTGCGAAAAACTTCTTCATAAAATACCTCCTAAATTTTTGTGTAAACGCTTCATGATTTAATTATAACACTTGGTTATTACTTAATCAGTTTATATAGCATATTATTTTTATAAATAGATTATGGCTCATTAGTTATAATCTAAAATTGTAAAAAACTATTAAACAAAAGAAAAAATAATGCCCAACTAGACTTGAATGCTAGCTAGGCATTTATACTTATGATAATGAGGTTTGAATAATTACATCATTTCATCCAGTCGCACAAACTGATACCCATTGGCTTGGACGCTTTCAATGACTGCTCCTAATGAGTTAGCCGATTCTTGATAGATGTCGTGCATTAAAATTACTGGACTAGGTAATAGGGTTGCTACTACACGGTTGATAATGGCTTGTTCATTTCGACTCTTCCAATCTTCCGAATCAACGTTCCATAGAACAGGAGTCATTTCCGTTAAATTCATTTCACGTTTGCCACCTGCTCCATATGGCATTCGATAGTAGTTGACAGGGGCATTAGTCACCCTTTCAATAATTTCGTTAGTGTGATTCAGTTCATATAGAACATCAGCATCACTAATTATTGTATAATTTCGATGACTGTAGGAATGGTTGCCCACCAAGTGCCCTTCATCATGCATGCGTTGAATGATTTCGGGATACTTTTCTGCATTTTGACCCAATACAAAAAAGGTTGCTTTCACATCATGTGCTTTAAGAATATCTAGGATTTGTGGCGTAGTGACTGGGTTGGGCCCGTCATCAAACGTTAAGACTGCAAATTTAGCAGAGTGCATTTGAGTATTAGTATTTTCATCTGGCTGGGCTGATATGTTTATAAACTTCCCTAGGTCTGGGTCAGCATAGACTTTACGAGGGACTGGAATAGAATGTTCATAAATTGCCTTTCCCCAACTTTGATAACAGTGACTCAAGTCTTTGTATGTTCTTGTTAAGTTGTTTGCTTCTAATTTACGATCAATTTCTTTCACTTTAATTAAAAAACCTGGAGAATATTTGTTAGGATTTTCCATATTCTTTTTAAGATTACGAACCTCTTGATTTAATTCGACTAGCGGCCGATCTCTCTCGGCTAAAGAATGGATGGATTCTTTGAGTGGTTGATCAGTTATTTCAGCTAAAATGGTCTCTATTTTTATATTATACTCATTGAGACTAATATCTCTTAATTCTCTTTCTTCAACCACACCCTCTCCGGTTAAGGGTTGCGTTTCATATAATTCCAATAGTTCTTTGCGATAAGCTTCAGGCGATTTGTTCTTTCGAGCACTCAATTCGATTTTTGAAAAGGTCGATTCATTCTGATTGTTAGCATTAAATGTCATATAAATGATTAACAGTAAAATTGAACACACTGCTAGGCTGGCTGCTATTTTCTTATACATTTGATCACCTTATTTTATTCACAATTTTTTTCCAGCTTTTTTTACATCTTTTTAAGCATACTCCATCTAATAGATAAATTCTAGGGAAAAAGATAAAGAAATTAACTTTATTTACAATTGTTCCAATTAGAAATTTTAATTATCTTTAATTATTCTAAAACTATATTGTTATAAAAATTCAAAAAGTTTTTAAGTCCTTTTGGTTTTCTATTTATTATTCTCTAAGGCAATAAGCTATCTAATTGAATGCCTTCTTCTTCAATGTTATGGTTAATATATAGACAAGAAATAAAACTGTTAAAATCAAAAGGAGGAGTCATTGATGAAAAAAATATAGTGCTATTGGCAAGTATGATGATGTTGGGGGGAGTGACTGTCTCCGCTCAAGATGAAGAAAAGATTGAAGAATTGAAAATCGAAATTAAAGTTCTCAAAGTGGAGCTGAAAGACAAGAAAGCCAAGTTAAAAGAATTAACAGGTGGAGATGAAGAATATATTATTACGGATGACAAAGACTTCTTCATTAAATATGTCGAAGTAAATGAAAAAGATGATGAAGAATTAGGGTATTATTATGAGTTCGTCTTTGAAGTAGAAAATAAGACAGATAGAACCATGAATATCATGGCAGAAGATGTTACTATCGATGATGATTTAATCGATGAAAAAATGGTTTTTCTTTCAGAAGAAATTGAAACAAACGCTAAAGGCGAAGTCATCTTAAAATTCAAAGCTTAGAAGAAGATGAAGAGGCACCTGAATTAGATGATGATTTAGAAATGACGCTAAAATTAGTGAACGAAGAAGATCCTGACTTAAATATTGATTACCCTGTTTCGATTGATATAGATTAAAACACCCAGTTTATAAACTAGGCGTTTTTTCTTTTGACGAATTGTCCAATCAAATGCAACACCGATAGTAAGAAACTAAAAAGTTCTT